>JBPCSZ010000018.1:0-12092 GCA_051006655.1 Chitinophagaceae bacterium | reverse complement strand
CGATTTTGCAATTAACAATTATGACGGACAAGACCTCACACAAACGGTATTGAACTATAAAGGCAACGTGTTATTGCTGTTTATAAAAGATGTGAACAGCGCCAATACAGCCGATATTGCGAAATTAAAAACCTTATATAATGATGCCACCAAGGCCGGCGTTCCGTTCATGGCCTTAAGTGCTTCCAACGATATTGAAACGGCCAAGTTCAATGCCCAACATGGTTTAAGTTTACCTTTCTATACCATTGATGGTACGGTTTGTAAAACGGCCATGCGGAGTAATCCGGGACTTATGTTGATGCAAGGGGGAACTGTGAAAGGCAAATGGAGTTATGCCAATTATCCGGCGTACAGCCAATTGGGTATTGGTTCACCATCCAACCAAGCACCTTTATTTCCGCAGGCTAATCCAACGGAATTCGACACAACGCAAGTTCAGCCGTAAATTACAACCATGTACTGGCGCCGTAAACTGATGCAATCTGCCCTCGTATTATTAGGGGTCGTCAGTTTGGTGTTTGTCTTGTTTTTTGTAATTATGCCCGCCGACCCTGCCCGATTGAGTTTAGGGCAACGAAGCGATTCCACCACCTTAGCCAATACCCGAAAGGAACTTTATTTAGACCGTTCCTTGCCGGTTCAATATGCCTTGTACCTCAACGATTTAATGCCGATTGGCGTGCACGAAAAAAGCGAAGCCGCCGCAGAAAAATACAATTACACGCCTCTAATATCCATAGGACAAGAACAAGTAATTGCCTTAAAAGCCCCTTACTTACGGCGCTCTTATCAATCGCGCAAAGCCGTAAGTGCCTTGATAGCCGAATCGTTTCCGGGTACTTTATTATTGGCCGGACTCGCCATGTTGTTGGCCACTGTGGTGGGTATTTTTCTGGGCATTTTAGCCGCTTGGAAACAAGGTACTTGGCTCGACACAAGCACCATATTGGGTAGTGTGATTGGCATTTCGGCCCCCTCGTTTTTTGCCGGCATTTTAATGGCCTATGTGTTTGGGTTTTTGTTACACGATATTACCGGACTTAGTATTATTTCTCCCTTATGGGAATACAATCCTTTCGGGGAAAAGCATTTTGTTTGGCGTAGTTTGGTATTGCCGGTTAGCACCTTGGCCTTGCGTCCATTGGCCATCATTGTGCAAATCACGCGTTCATCCTTGCTCGATGTAATGAGTCTCGATTTTATTCGAACTGCCAAAGC
Source organism: Chitinophagaceae bacterium (assembly GCA_051006655.1). Lineage (GTDB taxonomy): Bacteria > Bacteroidota > Bacteroidia > Chitinophagales > Chitinophagaceae > OLB11. Next base: position 10,871 of record JBPCSZ010000018.1, on the reverse strand, counting down.
AAAAGGCTTAAGCCCTTGGCAAATTGTTTGGCGTCATGCCTTGCGCAATGCCCTCAATCCCGTTATCACGTCGGTGTCGGGATGGCTCGCTGAATTATTGGCCGGCTCCTTTTTTATTGAATATATTTTTGGCTGGAAGGGCTTGGGCAAACTCAGTGTGGACGCGCTGAACAAGTTTGATTTCCCGGTGGTAATGGGCAGTGTATTGTTTACCGCTTGTTTGTTTATCCTCATCAATTTAGGGGTAGATCTATTGTATCGGAAGGTGGATCCGCGGATACGATTGCAGTAAGAAAACGGCATTCTTTTTGTCTGAACTAGGATTCATAGCATTTCAAGATTTTAAGATGAAGGTTTAATCTTCGTTCGCAGCGAATCAACAACAGCATATTACGAAGACAGTACAAAACAAAAAACATGAGCTTGCCTAATTTCAAGGAAACAGAGAAGCCCTTGTTGGTGTTTTTCACCAACAAGATTCGTTCATGATTGACAAGTAAGAAAAGCCCTTGTTGGTGTTTTTCACCAACAAGATTCTTTAGTGATTGCTAAGATGGGGGATTCAGTTTCTTAAAATAATCCATCGTATTATCCTTGCATCATGAGCCTCTTAGTTCAGACAAAAGAACAGCTGAAGAAAGAATCTGCCGATGCAAAAATAGCCCCGGCTGTAGCAACGTGCCATGCACGGCGGAAGACGGGACAGGAGATGAATAAAGTTCCTTCGATGCGCTTCAAAAAAAATCGAGCGAATTACACCGAACGAATTTGCGCGCCGAGGTTCTTTTCGAGCGCTTGCATCAAGGTATTCATATCCGAATCGATTTCCGTATCGGTGAGCGTTTTTTGCGCATCATAGAAACGGAAATTCACGGCCAAGGATTGATTCTCGATACCGATTTTTTCGCTTTCAAATACATCGAACAATTGCATGGCTTGCAAGCGTTTTACTTTGGCTTGTTTCACCACGCGTTCTAATTCGCTGTAGGGTACCGACTTCTTCAATACCATCGATAAATCGCGACTGACCATAGGGAATCGAGGCAACTCCGTAAAATTCACCTTACGGCGATCGAGGCCTTTTTGCAAACGTTTCCAATCGAGTTCGATGGCCCAAACGGCTTGTTTAATATCAAATTGTTTACGTTGTGCGGCCGGCACTTGATGCAATAATCCAATGACTTGATTTTGAAATAAAACCTGAATGCCCTGCTCTTGATACGCATACGACATGGCCAAGCCCACGAATAATTCATCGAGTATGCCCTTCAGAAATAAGGCATCTACGGCTACGGGTTTTTCACTGAAATGTTGTGGACGGCGATTACCGGTAGCCAACAACAATAATTTTTCTTGTTCATCAAATTGCCAAGTCCCATCTTCTTGTTTAGTTTGAACATAGGTTTTACCGAATTCAAAAAACAACAAGTGATTGTTCTTCCGATTCAAATTATAAGCCACCGCTTCTAATCCGGTTTCTATCATGGAAGGGCGGAGCGTATCTAAATTGGCCGACAAACTATTCATCATTTGCACCAAGCCTTCTTGCTCTTTATAATAGGCGGCATTGGTAATGGAATTGGTAAAGATTTCGAAGAAGCCTTTGCCCATTAATTGCGAGGCAATATGTTGTTTCCAATTGGACGGATGAGGTTTCCCCGATTCAGGCAAGGTGTATCGAATAGTACCCGGGAAAGGAATGGCATCTAAACCATCAATGCGCATAATTTCTTCTACCACATCGGCCAAGCCTTCAATATCTTGTTTCGATGTTGGCGGGGTAACGGTCCAAGCCTCATTCGAATTTTCTTCTATTTCAAAACCCAAACGACTTAATATGGTTTTCATGCTTTCGTTCGAATAGTCTTTACCACTCAAACGGCGTACTTTACTCAAGGACAATACAATAGGCAACATTACCTTGGGCGTTGGATAAATATCAATGGGTTCGCCCATCAATCGGCCACCGGCAATTTCTAAAATCAACTGTGCTGCTCGATGCAAGGCATATGGAATTTTGGTAACATCAATACCCTTCTCGAAACGTTGAGCCGCTTCGGTACGCAAACCATGTTTCACCGACGATTTGCGAACGGTTTCGTTCATGAACCAAGCGCTTTCCAAAAACATGGCTTGGGTTGTTTCGCTGATGCCACTGTGTAAACCACCATAAACACCGGCCATACACATTGGTTCTTGAGCATTATTAATCATTAAATCGTCGGCACTCAATTCAATAGTCTTGCCATCTAACGTAACAAAAGGCGTTTTATCGGCCAAGGTTTTCACGTGAATTTCGTTGCCCTGAATGGCCGATAAATCGAAGGCGTGCAAAGGCTGACCGCATTCGTGCAATACATAATTCGTAATATCCACCACATTATTAATTGGGCGAACCCCAATGGCTTCTAATCGATTCTTTAACCAAGACGGGGACTCTGCAATTTGAATGCCTTCAATGCATAAACCGGCATAACGCCCGCAACGTGAGGCATCGTCGAGGTAAACCTTAACCGGCGATGCACCACCCTGTGCTTTCGGCAATTCAACCTGAGGCCAAACTGCTTGATCTTGCAAGCCTTCGTGATGCGCGAGATAAGCACATACATCGCGGGCTACCCCCAAGTGACTCATGGCATCCATGCGGTTCGGCGTGAGTCCAATTTCATAAATATAATCGGCCGGTGGAATATCCAAGACCTCGCGCACCGGGGTTCCCACTAGACATTCGGCGGGGAGAACACGAATACCATCGTGACTTAAGCCGGTACCAATTTCATCGTCGGCACATAACATGCCTTGACTTTCAACGCCCCGAATTTTCGATTTTTTAATGCTGAATGGTTCTCCTTGGGTTGGGTACAAGGTAGCGCCAATGGTAGCCACAATTACTTTTTGTCCAACAGCCACATTCGGCGCCCCACACACAATTTGCAAGGGGGTATCTTGTCCAATAGAAACCGTAGTTAATTTCAATTTATCGGAATCGGGTACGGGAGCGCAGGTCAATACTTCCCCCACTACTAATCCGGCCAAGCCCCCTTTCACCGGGTCGCGCAATTCCATATGCTCTACTTCCAAGCCAATCGACGTTAAAATAATCGATAGTTTTTCAGGAGATGGTTTTACCGGCAAATAGTCGCATAACCAAGCATAAGAAATCGTCATAAATCGTATAATTAAGGTGCAAATATACACGCAAAGACGGCATGCGAGGCGCTGAAATGGACTTGGTAAATACGGCAAAATCACCCCATTATTTCCTTTTTTATTTATGCACTTTCCATGGGCATAACCCATTGCTTACGTGTAAAAAATCAGTCAAGGGGGGATAAGTGCCCTTTTCAACCCTTTTTATGTGCATAACTTTGTGCGTAATGCGTGAATGCCGAAGAACAACTTATTTATTCACCACCTGCACAGGAATGATTCAATTGGCACTACATTCGTGAGCCTTCACAAAAACAGCAACACCTTATGGCCGTTTCGAATAAAATTAGTACCCGCACCAAGAAAACCGATGTATCGCCTTTAGTTTACGGCAAAATGGCCCCACAGGCGCCCGATTTGGAGAATGCCGTATTGGGCGCTATGATGTTGGAGCCCCAAAGTGTTTCGGAAGTATTGGAAATTATTCAATCGCCCGAGTGCTTTTATTCCGATGCTAACCAACGCATATACAATACCATCCGCCGTATGTCGGAAAAAGGATCGCGCATCGATTTCATGACGGTGTGTGAAGAACTGCGCAAAAACAGCGAACTCGATTTAGTGGGGGGCAGTTATTACGTTACCAGTTTAACCCGCGATGTGGTGAGCAGTGCCCACGTGGAGGAACATGCGCGGATTGTAATGCAGAAATACATCATGCGCGAACTCATTCGCATGAGTGGCGATGTGATTAGTGATGCTTACGACGATACCTCCGATGTATTCGACCTCCTCGACAAAGCAGAAAGTAATTTGTACGAAATTACCGACAAGCACTTACGGAAAAACTACATGGCCATCAGTTCCATCTTAACCCAAACGATGGAGGACATTCAAAAACAGGCTAATAAAAAAGAAGACATTACCGGTACCCCATCCGGTTTCATGAACCTCGATAAAATCACTTCCGGTTGGCAACGTTCCGATTTAATTATCCTCGCCGCCCGTCCTGCCGTAGGGAAAACCGCCTTTGCCTTGAATTTGGTCATGAATGCTTCGATGGATTCAAAGAACCCCACCGGGGTGGTCTTCTTCTCGTTGGAGATGAGCGCGGGACAGTTGGTAAAACGTATGCTTTCGGCGGTTACGGAAGTGCCTTTGGAGAAAATTACGCGTGGACAATTAGAACCGCATGAATTGGTGCAATTGAGTCAACGTATGACCAAATTGGCCGCCGCCCCAATTTTTATTGACGATCAACCGGCCCTCAACATTTTCGAATTACGCGCCAAGTGCCGTCGTTTGAAACAAAAAAACAATATTGGCTTAGTCATCATCGATTACTTGCAATTGATGCAAGGTCCACCCGACCGCAATACGAACCGCGAACAAGAAATTTCGAAAATTTCGCGCGACTTGAAAAGTTTGGCCAAGGAATTGAATATCCCCATCATCGCCTTGTCGCAGTTGAACCGTTCCGTGGAAAGTCGCGGTGGTGCCGGTGCCGGTGCCAAAATGCCCCAATTGAGCGATTTGCGTGAATCGGGTGCCATCGAACAAGATGCGGATATGGTGATGTTCCTGTTCCGTCCGGAATATTATTCCAATATGGACAAATCGAATCCCGACAATGCCCCCGGCCCCGGATACGTAGAAGGCGAAACCTGGATCAATATTGCCAAACACCGTAATGGTAAAACCGATATTGTGAAAGTGAAAGCGGTATTGGCTTACCAACGTTTCGAAGATTTAATTGAAGGTCCTGAAGGTGGCTTTGGTGGCTTCGGCGACGGACCGCAAGAACGTCCGGGTGCCGGTATTGCCCGCTCCTACGACGGTGTGCCCAAACTCAGCGTGGATGATGGGGTGATTCGTAAATCCTCGAAAGCCAACGATTTCCCCATGGCCGACAACGATTTCAGTTTACCCGGCTCTATCCCCCCCGACGATGATGTGGACTTTTAAATCAGCATCCCCAACTTATTATCATTTATGCACATCCTCCACGAAGCCCGTTGAGGATGCCCCTGCTTCATGTACCTTTGTACTCCTCACTCACTACAACTCTTATGGAACCCAGCGTTAAAATCTTCTCCGGCAACGCCACCCCCGATTTAGCTAAAAAAATTAGCGAATTTTACGGATTGCCTCTTGGACAAGTAACTATCCAAAAATTTTCGGATGGCGAATTTCAACCCGTATTTCAAGAAAGCATCCGCGGCGATTATGTTTTCTTGGTTCAAAGCACTTGTGCCCCCAGCGATAATCTCATGGAATTGCTCATGATGATTGATGCCGCCCGCCGTGCTTCGGCCGGATACATCACCGCCGTAATTCCTTATTTCGGGTTTGCTCGCCAAGATCGTAAAGACAAACCCCGTGTGAGTATTGCCTCGAAATTGGTAGCCAATTTATTGACCACCGCCGGGGCCAACCGCATTATGACCATGGATTTACACGCCCCGCAAATTCAAGGGTTCTTCGACATCCCCGTCGATCACCTCGATTCTTCGGCCGTGTTCATTCCTTATATTGAAAACTTAGACCTAAAAAATATCACCTTCGCATCGCCCGACGTAGGGTCTACCAACCGCGTTCGCGAAGTAGCCTCATACTTTGGCGCCGAAATGGTGATTTGCGACAAGCACCGCAAACGCGCCAACGAAGTGGCTTCCATGACCGTTATTGGCGATGTAACCGACAAAGACATTATCCTCATCGACGATATTTGCGATACGGCAGGCACCCTCACCAAAAGTGCCGCTATGTTGATGGAAAAAGGCGCTAAAAGTGTTCGCGCCTTTTGCACCCACCCCGTATTAAGTGGCAAAGCTTACGAAAACATCGAAAACTCTGTACTCAGCGAATTAGTGGTTTGCGATACCATTCCATTAAAACAACAATCGTCGAAAATTAAAGTATTAAGCACCGCCGAATTGTTCTCGATTGCCATCCGCAACGTACACGAAAACAAATCGATTCACTCCTTATTCATTCACAGTCAATTGAAAGAAAAACTGCGCAACAGCGTCTTGGCCGATTAAATTTTCGGGCAATTCACTTACCTTCGCGCCGCAGTAAAATTGTAATTATGGGAAGAATTTTTGAAGTCCGCAAAGCCTCTATGTTTGCCCGTTGGGACAAAATGGCCAAGAACTTTACCCGCATTGGGAAGGAAATTGCCATTGCCGTAAAAGCCGGCGGACCCGACCCTGAAAATAACTCGGCCCTTCGCCGTTGTTTCCAAAACGCCAAATCGGTGAACATGCCGAAAGACCGCGTGGAAGCCGCCATCAAACGCGCCATGGGCAAGGATTTGGTAGATTATGAAGAAATCGTATACGAAGGCTTCGGTCCACACGGTGTAGCCATTATGGTTGAAACCGCCACCGACAATGGTACCCGCACCGTGGCCAATGTCCGCTCTATCTTCAATAAAGGTGGTGGCGCAATGGGCACCAGCGGTTCAGTAGGATTTTTGTTTACCCGCATGGGCGAATTCAAATTGAAAAACGAAAATATCAATATCGAAGAACTGGAATTAGAAGCCATCGATCATGGTATGGAAGATTTAGGGGAAGACGCGGAAGGCAATATCATTTTGCGCAGTGGCTTCAACGAATTCGGTAATATGAGCGATTACTTAGAATCGAAAGGCATTACCCCTATCTCGGCCGAATTAACCCGCATTCCTTCTACTACCATCGAATTGAATGAAGAACAAGCGAAAGAAGTATTGGAATTGGTGGACAAATTAGAACAAGACGACGACGTACAAAAAGTATATCACAACTTGCGCTAATTCAATCAAAACAACAAACATTCAAATCCGCAGTTGAACGACTGCGGATTTTTTTTGGGGCTGTCAAAATCGGAATCCTATTCAGCTTCTATCCGTCCCCTAAGGGGTTCGCTTCGCTACCGTACCGCCCCGCTTAGGCGGGATGCGGTACCGCCTCCTGCGTCGGCGCCCACCGGGCACGGCAGCCATTCAACGAAGGAACATTATTCAGCATCCATCCAATCATGCATTGCATCATCCAACAATACATCATCTCCGGCATCGTGCATTTCCTTAAAAGCGTTTGCCCAGCCTTGTCTTGGAGTTTGGCTTGGACTAATTTTAATACCATCCAATGCCAGCTGGAGTTCAGCCGTTTCCATGAAATTGTATTTTTTCAAAATGGACTCAGACAATAAAATGCCCTTTGAATGCCCAATGGCGATAATAGGTATTTTCATAAATTGAAGTTTGTAAATACAAATCAATACCATTTTTACGAGAATGCCTATAACAAATAATTGGGCGGCTTAAGTACGCACATCAAAAAAATGTGAGTTTTAAGCATGAACGAAGTAGGATTTAATTTCATGCAACGAAACTAAAACGTATGGTTGCAAACACACGTTTTTAAGCGCTTATAGTCGTTTCAATCAAGCTTAATTATAGCACAAACTACAAGGCTGTTTCCATCATGGTGCCGCCCCATTCTACTACGGTAAAGCCTTTTCGGGTTTTGTGCAACGGACTTAAATCTTGTTCCGGCACGGTCATTTTGGCGTTGAGTGGTTTGGTTAACATCATCACCCGAATGAGGGTTTCCGGTTGCGGTGTGATATTGAGTTCGGCCATGGCCCGATAATCAGCATCGGCGAAGTGAATAAAATTATAGGCATTGTTTTCCATACGGGGTAGCCAGTACAATAGAAACTCGTTGGCTTCCCGGCGCGACAAGCCCAAGTAAGCCAGTTTCTCTTCCAAGAACGAAGCGCAATCCTTGCCCGCTACTACAAATCCGGTAGAGGCCTGCAAGGCTTGTTGTGGTTGACCTTCCCAAAACAAGGCATAATATTCTTTCCCTTGTTCATCGTATAAAGTACCATTGGGCTCCGCTATCATGTTCCAACCGGTTGCCGGATATGCCGGATAGGTATGCTGTAACTGTCCCTTAAAATTAAGCTGTACACGAACCGCTTGTTTTTGGGTTGGATAAATATAAATAATGGGTTTTTCAACTACAAAAACTTGCTGTTTTAATTGAACCGTGAACACTACATCCTTAAATGGCTTTTTAACCTTCAAGGGAAATTCTTCAAACATATAGCCTTCTGCCTCAATACGAATTTTATACTTCCCTTCTTTTAAGCGAAATGGTTCAAATTCCCCGGTGGGTTTACAATTTCTCCCGTGTGCTAGTTTGCCAAACGAATCAACAAGCACTCTAGATAGTGGAATGGGCTCGTTGTTTTTGATATCGGTGACAGTACCGCTAATACGAGCAAATTCTACCGACGAGGGCTTTTTGACATAACTTATTTTCCCTTTTTCCAATTCGATGTCGGCACAAGAATGGACTTGCCTCACTTTACACGACCACAAAAAGCAAACACTAAAACAAAGAATAAAACCAATTTGAAAAGAGATAAATCCACGCTGCTTCATGCAATAAAGTTCGTTCAAATAATTGAACTTGATTAAAATTAAAAGAAGCAATTAGAACAATGATTCATATTAACGTATAGCGATCATGCTACAAACGTTCATCCCAAAAGAAGGATTCGATACGCACTTTTTTGATATGCTTTTTAAAGTCGGGATGTTTCGTGTTAATGGCATAATTGAATTCGTTGGGAATAATCACCGAGGGTATTTTAAGCACCAAGGTGCTTTGTGCTTGATACCATTGAGAGCCTAATTTTTGCAATATCGGATACGCGTTTAATGAACGCCAATTGGCGGGTAATTGTTTCGGATTGATACTCGACATAAAGGCGGCATCGTCGGGGATAGAAATCACCATCACGCAACTATCGGGCTTGGGCAAGGCCTGGCCTTGATGCACCAATAACTCCAAGGAAGCTAAGGAACGGGAAGCCCCAGCATACAACACCCACTCGTCTTTCTTATTCCAACGGTTGGCACAACCCGAAGCATTGAATGACTTCGCATATTGGGCTTGCACAATACGAAACACTTCCATGCTTATACATTGTCGCCATAAGCCATGGCCGTTAAGCGGTCGTTGACCAATTTGATGCCCGTAATGGTGTTCAGGTATTTTTCAGGGGCTTGGCCATTGAAATAAAAATTGCCGGTTTGCAACCATTGTTCAAACAAACGCATAGACCCAAATACCAATTCGCCGTGTTTGAAGACAGAGAGTAACATCACGACATGCTCTTTAAGATTAGCATTCAAGACACTGTTTGGTTTTTTGTATTCTCGAAATGTTTTCACGTTCAAGTTGAGGTATTCGGAGAGGCGTTGATCGTTGAATTCAGAATAGGTTTTGACCGTGTTGACATATTGCCAATCGACCTCTTGGGCGTAGAGCAAATGAAAGGTTTCGGCCTCGTTGACGTAATTGGGAACCTTGTTAATGACAGGGTTATTTTTTCGGTTATTCGTTTTCATAGTATTGAATTAATCGTGTAAAGTTAAAGTAATTTTACCTTTTGAGAAAAGTAATTTTACCTTTTAAGAAACAGCATTTAGGCATTGGCAAAAATAAATACCAAGGCTCGGCCGAGTTGATTTTAAACACTTAATATCGGCTGAGGAGGCATTACGGTATGGCTTAGCTGAAGAAAGAATCGAACGATGACTGATAGCCGCGATTGGAGCTAGCTGCCGTGCAGCGCGGAAAGCGCGACTAATGATGAATATGGCGATGCTGATGCGCTTCAAAGAAGAAATCCACAACCCGTGGCGAGGGTGAAAAAGATGCGAAAATCATATTAACTTAGTCGACTTATATTGAACAGGTTATGCAAAAATTAATTCCTTGGTTTATTGGGTGTGTGTTGATGGCCAATGCGGCACTTTGGGTGTCGGGAACCAACGAGGCGGCAATGGAAGAACAGGAAAGTGAAAATGCCTTAGATGAATTGGCAGGGCGGAAAGCGTGGGAATGGGAAATGTTGCACGATCCGGCCACGGGAAAAATTCCGGATGGGGCGCGGGTGAAAGAACTTGCATTCTTGCGCGATATGCAAGCCCAGATGCCGGCCAATAAAAACCGGAATGATAATTGGACCTCGCGCGGTCCATGGAATGTTGGAGGACGTACGCGGGCTTTGGCCATTGATGTGCGCGATGAAAATCATATTTTAACCGGCGGTGTTTCGGGGGGTATTTGGCAAACACGTGATGGCGGAAAAACTTGGGCGAAGGTGAGTCTACCCAATGCCCATCCCGGTTGTGTGAGCATTACCCAAGATCCGCGAGCCGGCAAACAAAATATGTGGTATGCGCTTTCGGGCGAATTGTATGGCACCTCGGCCAGTGGTGGCGGCGCTTTCTATTTAGGCGATGGTGCTTTCGTTTCGCTCGATAATGGCGATACGTGGACGCCCATTGCATCAACAGCTTCCGGCACACCGAATTCATTCACTTCGAATTTTCAAGGCGGTTGGCGGATTGTAGCCTCACCGGTCGATACGGTGGCTACTTGTTTATACATGGCGACGTATGGGGCTGTATGGCGTAGTACTGATACCGGCAAGACTTGGAATGTTGTTGTGGGTTCGGGCAATAATAGTTCGTATTTCAGCGATGTGGCTGTTCGACCCAATGGGGTTGTTTATGCTACCTTGAGCAGTGTGAATGCCTCCGTAAAAGGCATATTCCGTTCGGCCGATGGGGTACATTTCACCAATATCACGCCCTCGTTTTTAAAGAGTTGGGAACGTTTGGTAATTGGCTTACACCCTACCCGCGA
>JBPCSZ010000017.1:0-23802 GCA_051006655.1 Chitinophagaceae bacterium | reverse complement strand
GGTTGAAATGGTATTCTTGATGGATTGCTGCGATTGACGGAATAATTTTTCCGATTGAGGCAGGGTATCAATTAAAGATTGCATACCGGCCAAGGCTTCCTTCATTTTGTCGGCTTGGCAACCCACATAGGCCATCATGGTATGCGGACGGTTTTTATACGCCGGCGACGAGAACACCGCATAGGTTGAATACGCCAAGGCTTTCGATTCGCGAATTTCTTGGAATACAATACCACTCATATTGCCGCCAAAATATTCGTTGAACATCGATTGAACCGGCTCCATAGCGGGTGTGTAATTCACATCGTTGCGGAACCATTGTATTTCGGCTTGTACCATATCGTAATCGGCAAACAACACTTGATTGTTGCTTTGGGTTTGATAGGTATAAGGCGTCATGTTCGGATAATTCGAATAATTGGCCGGTAAGGGATGCAGGGTGTTTAAGGCTTGAACCAAGTCTTTATTTTCCATTGGACCATAATACATCACCTTGTGCGGGTATTGGGTTAAACTGCGCAAAATGGCAATTAAATCGGCCGCTTTAATTTGATCGAGGGCCTCGTTGCTTAATTTGTTGTTGAATGGATTGCGGGCACCGTATTGGGCAAAAGCCACCAAGCCGCGGCGAATGGCATTTTTATTCAACTTGGCATCGGCACGTTTTTTCTTGGCACCGGCAATCATGTCTTTCAAGGCTTCTTCGTTGGGTTCGCAATTGGCCAATAAATGTTCGAATAGTTCAAGCGCTTCGGTGTAATTGTCTTGGAGTCCACTTAAATACACATAGGTTTCTTCGTCGGAACTGCTCACGCCAAAGTCGCAAGCCAAGGTATAAAACTTCGAACTAATTTGATCGGCCGTGTATTTTTTAGTGCCGAGGTATTGCAAGTAATCGAGGGCATACGGCAATAAAGATTGGTGTAAGGAGCCCATCGATAAATGATAGTATTGCGAAAACAAGGCATTGTTTTTATTCTTCACCGAAAGCACTTCCACTTTGTTGCCATTATTGTTCGAAAAGCCACGTTGAATATCGGTATTGTAATTCACAAATACAGGATTGATATTGCTCACGGGCATCTTCGAGATGTTCTTCACGAAATCGCTTTGCGCATCGCGGTTTACTTCTACCGGGGTAATTTCGGGCTTATCTACTTTTTGTACATTTTTATCTTGTCCAATGCGTTTGTACACACAAACATAATTGGTATTCAACCATTGGTTTGCAAAGGCAACAATGTCTTTCTTGGTGAGTTTGCTCATGGCATCGACCATGGCCACTTGTTCGGCCCAATCGAGTTCTGAGGTGAAGGCATCGAGCAAACCATAGGCACGGCCCGAATTGCTTTCTTGTTGTTCAATAAGCGATTTGCGGTAATTGTTGATGATGGCCTTCAACATATCTTCCTCAAATTGTCCGTTTTTAATTTGTTGAATTTGTCCCAACATCAAATCGCGAACAGTTTCAAGGGCTTGTCCTTCTTTGGCTTTCCCTTCTAAGAAAAGCACGCTATAATCTTTTAAAATATAAGCCCCGGCAGATGCGCTGAGTACTTGTTGTTTCTTCACCAAATTCAAATCCATTAAACCGGCGGTACCATTGCTTAATACACTGCTCATGAGGTTGAGGAGTTTTGCTTCAGGACTCGAAGCACCGGGGAAACGGAAGGCGAGGTTGACATACTCGGCATCCGGACCATACACAGAGGCTTCGATGGGTTTAGCAATGGGGGCTTCTTGTTCGTAGGTATAAGGTTTCACTTCTTTGGGTTTCATGTAGGCAAAGGCCTTATCGATTTTAGCCACCAATTGATCGCTATTTAAATCGCCGGCCATGATGATGCACATATTATTGGGCACGTAGTTATTGTAGAAATACTTGCGAATTTCGTTGAGTGACGGGTTCTTTAAATGCTCGATGGTACCGATGGTGGTTTGTTGTCCGTAATTGTGTTTTTGGAACAAGCGGTCGAACAAGAGTTCAAATACTTTATCGTCGTCGCTGTCGAGACTGCGGTTTTTCTCTTCGTACACGGCTTCGAGTTCGGTATGGAAAATACGCAATACCGGGTCGCGGAAACGTTCAGCTTCCACGGTCAACCAGCGGTCAATTTGATTGGATGGAATATCGTTGATATAAGCCGTTTGTTCGAAAGACGTAAAGGCATTGGTTCCTTGGGCCCCAATCATGCTCATCATTTTATCGTACTCGTTGGCAATGGCGAACTTAGCGGCTTCACCCGAGGTTGAATCGATGCGGCGATAAATTTGTTTGCGTTGGGCTTCATCGCGGGTGGAATTGTATTGTTCGTACAAGCGATCGATTTCATCGAGGATGGGTTTTTCTTTAGCCCAATTGAGCGAACCGTATTTCGAGGTTCCTTTAAACAACATGTGTTCGAGGTAATGCGCCAAACCGGTATTGGTTTTGGGATCGGTTTTACTACCGGCTTTGGTAGCAATAATGGTTTGAATGCGGGGCTGTTCCTTGTTTTCGGTTAAAATAACCGTTAACCCATTTTTCAAGGTGTAAAACCGGGTATTGGTGGGGTCGCCCTTCACGGTTTTATAGGTATAACCCGTGGTACTTTTTTGTGTCATCCATTCCTTGGTTTGAGCTCCGGCAAAGGCCGTGAAGCAAACCAAACTGAACAATGAAATCCATTTTTTCATAACGTGTATTAATTGAGCTTGCAAGGTAAAAAAAAATCCGCGCCAAAGCGCGGATTTCAAGGATTTACATCAAGATGTTTTATTTATAGATACCATCTTTTAATTCCGGATCTTTCGAAAGAATTAAATATTCGTCGGCATCTTTAATACGCAACCATTTTTTGTATTGATCGGCGTCCATCACTTCCATGAGGCGCTTGTCGCGTTGCATATAACATTGCTTCAATTGGTAGTTCTTTTCTAGACTGCTCAAGGTTTTGTTGGTGATGATGCGATCGACATCGGCATCGCACTCGGTACAAATTCCTTTGAAGGTTGGACGTTGAATTTTGGCTAAATCCAAATCATCGCACAATACATCGAGGTTGGTATAACGTTTCTTCACCACGGTAGTCATGTACTCATGCTCTTGCGAGGTCATTTTCAACTGCTTTTCGTAGTCTTTGCGGGCCTGTACTTTATACTTTTCTTTCTTCATGGCCGGCGCGAAATAACTATCGGGCACATCGAAATCGTCTTCAACCCACACTTTCTTTTCACGCTTGTATTTGCCGGTGTTGTCCTTGCTGGTAACATCAACATCATATTCGCGTTCTTTCGGCTTTTCGTTCACTTCATTTTTATCATTGCCGGATTCAAAACCACGAACATTGAATTCGGGATCTTTCGTGCTGTTCTGATAGTATTTACTTTTCTTATTCTTAGTCGACTGCGCATGAAGCGGTTGGGCAAACACAGCCGCTGCCAGCAACAGTGTTAAAGCAAAAAGATTCTTCTTCATCGTGTTAAAATGTTAATTTTAGGGCGAAAGATAAAAAAACTTTTCAAATTCACACGAATCATTTCGATAAAATTGAAAAAATGCTCCAAAAATCAACGTTTCAATTTCTACGTGAACTTAAAAACAACAACCAAAGAGAATGGTTCGAGTCGAATAAAACCGCTTATCAACGCGCCAAAACGGATGTGGAAGCCTTCATCGGTTCGGTCTTAATCCATTTATCGGACTATGATAAGTCGTACACCGAATTAAAACCGTCGCAATGCCTGTTTCGAATTCATCGGGATGTTCGTTTCTCGAAAGATAAAATTCCGTACAAAACCAATTTTGGCGCCTCGTTGAATCCGGCAGGAAAGAAAAGTCTATTGGCCGGTTTATATATTCATATTGAACCGGAAGCTTCTTTTGTGGGCGGTGGCTTGTGGATGCCTGCGGGCCCTGCCGTGCAAGCGGTTCGGCAAGAAATTGATTATCAAACCGATGAGTTTTTAGCCCTTCTATCGGAACCCGCGTTTAAACGGCATTACGGCGATTTAACGCGGGAACATGTATTACAACGTATGCCCAAGGGTTACGAGGAAGAACATGCGGCCGCGAATTACCTGAAATTAAAATCGTGGGTGGGCATGTCGCCGGTAAAAGACAGCGAATTTTACACACCTGATGCCGCGGCTCACATGGCGGAAAGATTATGGGCTTTAAACCCGCTCATTCAATTTATCAATCGGTGTATTAGCGGCGAATTATAACGCATTACCCCATTCAAAATAAAATGTTGATACATTTTTATTGAAATATATTGTTAATTTGAATGCTTTGTTTTATACTTGTACTTTCTTTGAAACCCAAAGATCAAAAAACGTATATTTGCTATTCTTAAAAACGTCAATAATTAACATGAAAAGACTATTTGGATTAAACGGATTGTTGTTGTTGTCTGCCGTGGCACTGATGACTTCCTGTGGAAGTAAGAAATCAAGCAACTTGGTTTCATCAAAGACAGGCTGGAACTACAACGACCCCAAAATGGGCGGTTTTGATGTACCGCTTTATGAAGGTCAGTATGTAGGTCCCGGACTCGTTTTCGTTGAAGGCGGTCGCTTTACCATGGGGCAAACTGAAGAAGATTTGACTTTTGAAAACAACAATGCCCCACGCACGGTGTCCGTATCGTCTTTCTTTATGGATGAAGCCGAGGTGGCCAATATTCATTACCGTGAATATTTGTATTGGTTAAACCGTACTTACGGAAACGATTATCCGGAAATTTATGTAAAAGCATTGCCCGATACCCAAAGCTGGCGTCGTGCGTTGCAATACAACGAACCCCAAGTGGAATACTACTTCCGTCACGCTGCCTATAACTATTATCCGGTTGTTGGTGTGAATTGGAATCAAGCCGCCGATTATTGTAAATGGCGTACCGACCGCGTGAATGAATTGATTTTGATTCAAAAAGGGTATTTGAAGAAGAATCCGTTCCAAGTGGCTGATGAAAACTTCAATGTTAAGACGTATGTAGCCGGACAATACGAAGGTATGGCCGGAACTAAAAAGAAAGATTTAAACCCAACCGGTCAAGGCAAGCGTAATATCCGTTACGAAGATGGTATCTTGACGGCTGATTATCGCCTTCCAACAGAAGCTGAGTGGGAATATGCCGCTTTAGGTTTAATTGGACGTAATCCTGCTCCGGATTCTAAGCGTCGTCGTGGAGAAGAAGTAGTTACCGATCGTCAAGTTTATCCTTGGGCCGATAACTTATCTACTCGTGAAGGAACTCGTAACAGCTACCAAGGTATGCAATTGGCTAACTTCAAGCGTGGCAATGGCGATGCGATGGGTGTTGCCGGTGGCTTGAACGATAATGCCGATATTCCTGCCGGTGTTTATTCTTACAAACCAAACTCATACGGTTTATACAATATGGCCGGTAACGTGAGCGAGTGGGTAATGGATGTTTATCGTCCAAACACCATCGAAGATGCCGACGATTTCCGTCCTTTCCGTGGTAACGTATTTGAATCGTACGAGCAATTGGAAGATTACAACTTACAAGACAAGGACAGTACCGGTAAATTGGTAAAACGTAAAGTAACGAACGAAGAAATGGCTGAACGTTTAGCTAACTACCGTGGTTCTAATGTAATTTCTTACATGGATGGTGACTCTACCAGCGCTGCTACTTACGATTACCGCAACACTACCTTGATTTCCGACGATGCTCGCGTAATTAAAGGAGGAAGCTGGAACGATCGCGCTTATTGGTTAAGTCCAGGAACACGCCGTTTCATGCAAGCTAGTCACGCTAGTTCTTCAGTAGGTTTCCGTTGCTGCCAAGACCGTTTAGGTTCTCCTTCGTTGAAAGGACCTTCTGGTCATCAGTTCGTGGGTTCTCAGAAGAAATCACGTTAATTCAAAAACAAACTTGTAAAAGGCTGTGGGAAACCGCAGCCTTTTTTTTGTTTGAAATATTATATTTTTAAGGGCCAATAATACTGCCACACGCTTTCGCTTCCACACACGCTCCCACTTTTTGGTTCTCGCTTTCGCTTTCATTTTCGCTTTGCTAAGTGGTTGCTTGGTATTGGCGCCGCAGGCCCAATACGGAACCCCGGAGTGACCCGGCCGCGCTTCGGGGCAATACGATTGCGTGGTGAGGACAATTACTTGTAGAAAAGCATAATCGGAAGTATCGACAGCGCGGCACGCCCCACCCCTCGAATTGTGTGGAGAATCTACTGCAAACCATGGTTCACAAATACCTTGGAAGTAGTACTTTTGTGTCCACTAAAAATACACGTATGAGTACTACAGTTTCGAATCATATTAAAACCGTTACCGTGATAGGTGCCGGTACTATGGGCAATGGCATTTGCCATGTTTTTGCGCAAAGCGGATTTAACGTGCGGATGCTCGATGTAAAGCAAGAAGCCTTAGATAAGGCGATGCTCACCATTGGGAAAAATTTGGACCGCCAAATAGCTAAGCAAGCCATTACGGAAGACGATAAAGCGGCTACCTTGGCGCGCATTACGCCTTGTACCGACATGGCCGTGGCATTGGATGGCGCCGATTTAGTGGTGGAAGCCGCTACGGAAAACATCGATTTGAAGATGAAGATTTTTGCCGAGTTGGATCGTTTAGCGCCGGCGCATGCTATTTTAGCTACGAACACGTCTTCCATTTCTATTACGAAAATGGCCTCGGTTACGAAGCGTATGCAGCAAGTAATTGGCATGCATTTTATGAATCCCGTGCCCGTGATGAAATTGGTTGAAATTATTAATGGGTATGGCACTTCGGCTGAAACAACCGCGGTGATTACCGAGTTGACCTCGCGTTTAGGCAAGATTCCGTGTGTGGCCAACGATTACCCGGGCTTTGTAGCCAACCGTATTTTGATGCCGATGATTAATGAAGCCATTTTGGCCTTGCAAGAAGGTGTGGCTGATATTGAAAACATCGACCAAATTATGAAATTGGGCATGGCCCACCCGATGGGACCATTGCAATTGGCCGATTTTATTGGTTTAGATACGTGCCATAGCATTTTGAATGTATTGTACCACGGCTTTGGTAATCCGAAATATGCACCGGCCGCCTTGTTGACCAATATGGTACAAGCGGGCTTCTTAGGGGCTAAAACCGGAGAAGGCTTTTACAAGTACACGCCGGGTAGTAAGGACTTGGTGGTGAGTGAGCGTTTCAAGAAATAAGATTGTTTATGTTATGAGCAGCCACTTTCGAGTGGCTGTTTTTTATTGGGGCGAATTGGGAATAAACCAATAGGCTTGGAGTCGCTCCACGCGATACGAATCCGGCTCGAAAACAACATTACAATCGTTTACAAACAGGCGTTGATTTTGGTATTTAAATGGATTGATGGAATCGTTGAGCAGTAAAGGCCCCACGAATGAATTGGCGCTTTGTTTGTTTTGTTTTTGGGCTTGGTCTGACTGTACGTTCAAATGCCTTAGCGTTTCAAGGGCATTAGCGAATGGCCAATAAACAGGGACTTGGTTTTGGGCAATATAAACCAAGGTGTCGTTTTGCCATTTCAAGGTATAGTTCTTCTGTCCCTCATACACAAATTCATTTTCGCGCCATTGCACCAGTATAAGTTGACCGGCTTGTGTGAGCGGCAAGGGTCTTCCCGTTCCCCAGTGGTATGTGGTGGCGAAATTGACTGAAAACTGTTCGCGTTCCCAACGTGATTCCATGTGGAGACGTTGCAAAATATAAATAACCGCTTCTTTGGATTTGTTTTGTTGTAATTGCTTAGTCAACCACGCTTGATGTTTAGTATCGAGCCAAGGATGAAGTTGCATCAATTCGTTTCGCTCGTTGAGATAATCCAATACGGAACGAAACGCGGTGGCTTGCTCCTCGGTGGGTTCGGGGTATTGCTTGTTGAGATTAAATTGTTGGTGTTGCAGGTAGTTCCCTTCGTGCAGGAGTTGTTGTAAGCGCTTGGTTTGACTTCGTACCCCCGATTGATACATACCCCATGGACCAATAACGCTCAAGCATAACACCAGAAAAAAGCTTTGAGGTATGACGGCCAACGACGTTTCCTTTTTAATGATATGGTAAAGGGCAATACCACTTAACCACACACCCGCCATGGCCAACATGTAGCGATTTTCGGTGATGCCATAAGGTTTGATACGCAAGTAAATGGCAATAAAATATAGGGTAATGAGGGGTAATAGGGTGTAAAAAAAGTAACGCATGAAGGGGTGAACCATGCGATTTTCTTTTTCATGCCGAAAAGGATACAAGAGTGAATAGGCCAAGATGCCGGCGGCTGAAAACACCAGAATAGGTATGGAAACCCACCCGTTGGGCATGCGGTGTTCCAATAAAATTTTAATGCCATAAATGTACAAGAACGAACCATAAATTACCACCACGGGCAGGAGGATGTATTGGGCCAATACGCGCAACCATGCGGGATAATTGAATTCGGCTTCTATCTCATCGGGACCTTCGGGAAAGAAAATGAGGAATAAAAAGGCGTGAACAATAATCAGCACAAAGGCAATGATATCAGCATAGCCTTTCTCGTTGAAATTCATACCAAAGAGATTATCAATAGCCCAATAGGCGCTGATCAGGCCCAACAATAAAACCACACTAAAACCGACCGATTGCACCAAGGTGCGAACAAAGCGAAAATTATATTTCCAAAACAAATCATCGTGGGCCGGTTTGAGGTAAGTGGCTAAACCAATGCTTAAAAAATAGAGTAAGAAAAAAATGACATAACGGAATAAGAAAACATCAGAATCGAAATAAACGGGATCGATGGAATAAAAATGGAGTCCTAAAATACAAACCACCAACAAATACAAACCGAATTGTTTGGCTCGATCGAGGCGATGCCAACGAGTCAAGATATCGGCTGTAAAAAATAATAACATGGCACCGAAGGCTTCTAGGGTTAAGCGCAGGGATAAGGTTTTTGGATAAGGGGCGAACCATTCTGGGGCATGCAATTCAACCATGATGAGTCCATAGGAAAGCAAGGCCATCAATAAAGGCATTGGATAGTTCTTTATTACTAGGAGCAGGGCATTCCCAATTCGGTGTAGCGATTTCATGGTATGAATTTATGCTAAAATACTCCTTTTCGGGGTATGCCATGAATCCGTTAAATTTGTAGCATGAAACAGTTAATCCTTGTTTTATTCGGTGTGGGTATTTATTTCACGGCTTGTCGCGTAGATCCTTCCTTTTCCGACGGGCATAACCATACCCATTACAATTTGAATGTGCCGGCGGGTTTGCCTCCGGTGCCTGTTCCCTCGTACAATCCAATGACGGTGGAGGGAGTTACTTTGGGACGAAAATTGTTTTACGACAATATACTATCGGCCAATAATACCATGAATTGTGGGTCTTGTCACCAATTACGGAATTATTTTGTTGATAGTAATTTGGCGCATAGCACGGGGATTGATGGCATTACGGGTAACCGAAATTCAATGCCCTTATTTAATATAGCATGGGCTAAGAATTTCTTTTGGGATGGTGGCGCAGCCGATTTAGAAACGCAAGTGATTGGGCCCATTACCAATCCAATTGAAATGCATGAAACCATGGAAAATGTGGTTTCGAAATTGCAGAATCACCCGGAGTATCCCAGTTTATTTAAAAAAGCCTTTGGTACCGACCAAGTGAGTTCGAAGTACATTATGTATGCCATTGCGCAATTTGAACGCACTTTGATTTCGGGCGATTCGAAGTTTGACCAATGGATGGCCGGCAAAACCAGTTTGACTGCCGAAGAAGAACGTGGCCGTTTAATTTACCTCGATGAAAATAAAGGCGATTGTGCCCATTGCCATGGCTATGGTAGCACCTTCACCGATTTTGAATACCGCAATACCGGCTTGGATAGTATACCCGTAGATAAGGGACGTGCTTTGATTACCTTGGTTTCAACCGATGAAGGAAAATTCAAAACCCCTAGCCTGCGTAATATTGCCCATACGGGACCGTATATGCACGATGGGCGATTTAAAACCTTGCGTGAATGCATAGACCATTACAATACCGGATTCAAATACACCAAAAATTTGGCCGCCGAATTATTACCTAAAACAAAAGGACGTATGAATGAACAAGACATCAACGATTTGATGGCCTTTTTACGCACCTTAACCGATTACAATTTCGTCAATCAAACTCAATTCGATAAGCCTTAAGCGCTAAAGCCAAGGCATTAAACTTCCGTATGAAGGCAAAAAAATTACATTCCGACAAAGTCAATATTATCACCTTAGGGTGTTCGAAAAACTTAGTGGACAGCGAAGTATTGGGCGCACAGCTCACGGCGAATGGCTTAGATGTGGTTCACGAATCGAGCAAACCCGATTATAATATTTCCATCATCAATACTTGTGGTTTTATAGACAAGGCCAAAGATGAAAGTATTCAAACCATTTTGGAACATGTTTCGTGGAAGGAAGAAGGCCACTTAGACAAGGTATATGTTACCGGTTGTTTGAGTGAACGTTATAAAGGCGATTTAGAAGCCGAAATTCCGGGCGTGGATGCCTGGTTCGGCACCTTGGAATTACCACAAATATTGGCCGCCTTCAATGCCGATTATAAAAATGAATTGGTGGGCGAACGTTTGTTGAGTACGCCGAAACATTATGCCTATTTGAAAATTTCGGAAGGATGCAATCGTACTTGTTCCTTTTGCGCTATTCCCTTGATGCGAGGTAAACATGTTTCGAAAACCGAAGAAGCCATTGTTATAGAAGCCGAGAACTTAGTAAAAAAAGGCGTGAAGGAAATCATGTTGATTGCCCAAGAATTAACGTATTATGGATTGGATATTTACAAAGTGCGCACCCTACCGCGTTTGTTGGAAAAACTCTCGGCCATAGAAGGCTTGGAATGGATACGGTTGCATTATGCCTACCCACATAAATTCCCCTTGGAATTGATTGATGTAATTCGCGATAATCCGAAAGTGTGCAATTACCTCGATATGCCTTTGCAACATGTTTCCGATAATATGTTGAAAGCCATGAAGCGTCAAATAACGCGGGCTGAAATGATGGACTTAATCAAAGCCATTCGAGTGCAGTTGCCGGATATTTGTTTACGCACCACCTTAATTGTGGGCTTCCCCGGTGAAACCCGCGAAGATATTGAAGATTTGAAAGCCTTTTTAGATGAAGTACAATTCGACCGCGTGGGTGTATTTACCTACTCGCACGAGGAAGGGACTTCAGCTTATGCGTTGGAGGACGATATTCCACAAGACGAAAAAGAAGCCCGTGCGCAAGAAATCATGGAGCATCAAATGGAAATTTCGTATGCCAAGAATTTAGAAAAGGTGGGTAAAACCTTACGGGTTATTGTAGACAAAAAAGAAGCGGGTCGTTATTTAGGGCGCACTGAATTTGATAGTGTGGAAGTAGACAATGAAGTGATTATTCATTCGAAGAAGAAATTGAATTCGGGCGATTTTGTCAACGTACTCATCACCAAAGCCTACGATTACGATTTGGAAGGTGAAGTGGTTTAAAATACAATATGCCTGGACTGTCGCATATAGAAGCCCAAGAAAAGCGTAAGGAGTTTGGGTACAATGAACTGCCCCAGTCTAAACCCAAAACTTTTTTCCGCATTTTTTGGGAAGTGTTGCGCGAACCCATGTTCTTTTTATTGATTAGTTGTGCGGGCTTATATTGGTTTTTAGGCGATTGGCGAGAAGGCAGTATTTTAGGCATCAGCACCTGGTTGATTGTATTCATCACGTTTTATCAGTATCGAAAAACAGAAAATGCCTTAGCGGCCTTGCGTCAATTATCGGCCCCGCAATCGCGTGTTTTTCGCGATGGGGAATGGACTTATATTCCGTCGCGCGAATTGGTTCCCGGCGATGCCATTTCACTTCAAGAAGGCGATCGAATTCCGGCCGATGCCTTGGTGACAGAATCGCATCATTTACTGCTCGATGAATCGATATTAACCGGGGAATCGTTACCCATTGAAAAAGGACAAGATGAGAAGAGCGACCAACAGGTTTTTAGTGGTACTTTAATTCTTCGTGGACATGGTACGGCCACCGTACAACAAACCGGTGTACAAACCCGTTTGGGGATAATTGGAAAAAGTTTGAATCAAATGGGTAATACAGAAACCCGCTTGAATATTGAACTCAAGAAAATGATTCGTCAACTTTTTGTGTTGGGAATTATTTTCAGTGTTGGAGTATTCATTTCATTTTATTTAAAAAATCACGCCTTCATTCCTTCTTTACTAAATAGTCTTTCCACCAGCATGGCTATTTTACCAGAAGAATTTCCGGTGGTATTGACGGTGTTCCTCGCCTTAGGTGCATGGCGATTAACACAGAAAAATGTATTAACACGGAATCCGGCCACTATAGAATCGCTGGGATCGGCAACAGTATTGTGTACCGATAAAACAGGCACTTTAACTCAAAATAGTTTAACCTTAGTGCAATGGCAAGTGCCCGGCGAAATGGCTGGCGACCATTTAAATACTGCTACCCGGCAATTGCTTCAAAGTGCCTGTATGGCGTCCTTATCGGAATCGTTCGATAAAATAGATAAGGCCATTCAAGAAAAGGGTGAGGCATTAGGAATTCGTTTGGAATGGACAAGCATCAAAGAATTTCCCTTTGGCAATCCACTGCCGGTGATGGGGCGAATTGTACAACACGAAAACCAAGCCGTGGCCGCCATGAAAGGGGCGCCTGAAGTGGTGGCGGGCTTATGCGATTTGAATGCCGAGTCCATGGAGCAAATGAAAGAAGCTATCGGTGCCATGGCTCAAAAAGGGTATCGGGTATTAGGCATTGCACGGGCTATGGTTCGAAACCACATACCAACACAATTGGAAGATATTGCTTGGCAATGGTTGGGCTTAATTGCTTTCGAAGACCCTATTCGAGCCGAAGTGCCTAATGCGGTGCGAAGTATTGAAAAAGCCGGCATTCGAATCATTATGATTACCGGCGATTATCCGGCGACGGCGCAACATATTGCCCAACAAATTGGCTTAAAAAATTACCAACATGTAATGCAAGGCTCCGACCTTGAAAATTTGAGTGACCTTGAATTGCAAGAAAAAATTAGAACAGTTGGACTTTTTGCACGAACGAGTCCAACCCAAAAACTCCGCTTGGTAGAATCCTTAAAAGCCAACCAAGAATGTGTAGCCATGATTGGTGATGGCGTAAACGATGCTCCGGCTTTACGTGCGGCGCATATTGGAATTGCTATGGGACAAAAAGGAACCGACGTGGCACGCGAAGCCGCTTCCTTGGTTTTATTAAACGACCGTTTCGAACACCTTAGCGATGCGGTGGAACAAGGTCGACGGATTTATGATAATCTCCAAAAAGCGATGAGCTATATCATGGTGATTCATATACCCATCATCTTGCTTTCTATTTTACCGGCTTGGATTCCCAACATGCCCATTTTATTAATGCCTTTGCATATTGTATTCTTAGAATTAATTATTGACCCCGTATGTGCTATTGCATTTGAAAATGAACCGGCTGAAAAAAATGCTATGCTTCGCCCACCCCGCAGCATGAATGAATCCTTCTTTACTTGGCCTAAATTATTGAACAGTATTGGTCGTGGTTTTTTAATAGCTTTTACTGTATTGTGTGCTTATTTTTTAAGTTTAAAAGAAGGTCATCAAGCCGATGAATTACGAACCATTGTTTTCACTTGTTTTATTTTATGTAATGTGTTTGTGATTATGAATTCCTTATCGGGAACACAAAGTATCTTGTCGTTATTTAAAGGAAGAAACAAAGCGGCCTTGTGGATTTTATTGGCCGCTGTGGTGATTTTGATATTGAGTTTACGTTTGCCGATTTGGATGAATTTATTTCATTTTGCGCCTTTAAGTTGGGCGCATTTATACCCCGCCTTTTTCATGGCCTTCCTCCTTTTTATTGTGTTGGAAGCCTTGAAATTATTTAAACAATAAACTCGGGTATTTACCTTTGCACCCTATGCCCAAACACCCCGCCTCTATTCGTATTGATGCATTTAATTATAATCTTCCCGACGAACGCATTGCTCGCTATCCCTTGGCACGCCGAAGCGATAGTAAATTATTAATTTATAAGGAAGAACAAATCCACGATCAACAAGTAGGTGAATTAAATCGGCATATTCCCAACAATGCCGTACTGATTTTCAACAATACCAAAGTGGTTGAAGCGCGTTTGCATTTTAGCAAAGCGGGTGGCTCAGCGGTGGAAGTATTTTGTTTGCATCCTGCCACCAATATGGGCGATATTACACAAGCCTTGATGCGCGAAGAATCCGTTTATTGGATATGCTTATTGGGAGGGGCTAAAAAATGGCGAGATGGCGAAACTCGACAATTGATGTTGGGCGATACCCCGGAAGCCGGTGTTTTAAATGCCACCCGCATTCGAGTTGAAGGGGAAGCGTATTTAATGCACTTTCAATGGAATAAAGCCAATACGCCCTTTATAGACATCCTCCATCAATTGGGAGAAATTCCATTACCGCCCTATTTAAATCGGGAGGCTGAAGCCAGTGATATAGAACGATATCAAACCGTTTATGCAAGGCAGGAAGGTTCGGTTGCGGCCCCTACGGCCGGCTTGCATTTCACGCCCGAACTATTAGCGGCATTAGATGAACAAGGATGTGAACGACTCGAACTTACCTTGCATGTTGGGGCAGGTACCTTTAAACCGGTGAAGAGTGAAACCTTGGAACACCACACCATGCATACCGAGCATATTGATATAGGTATTGACAAAATAGAAGCCTTAATGGCCTTAGCCGATAGACCTTGGATTCCGGTGGGCACCACAGCCTTGAGAACCTTGGAAACGCTTTACCATATGGGACACAAAGCGCATCATAATCCGAATGCCTCGCTTGCCGAATTGATGGTAAAACAATGGGACGCGTATGAAGCACCGGCTACCCTTTCCCGTAAAGAAGCGTTATTGGCCTTACACGACGTTTTAAAACGAGAACAATCATCGCGCTTATTAAGCGAAACACAAATTTTGATAGCACCGGGTTATTCCATTAAAATGGCCGATGCCTTGATGACAAATTTTCATCAACCACAATCAACCTTACTCTTACTGATTTCAGCTATTGTAGGGAATGCTTGGAAACGCATCTATCAATACGCTTTAGATAATCAATACCGTTTCTTAAGCTATGGCGATAGCAGTTTGTTGTGGTTGCATGCGCAAGAAGAACAAACGGACTAATCTTCTTCGTAGAAATCGTAAAGGGCGTCGAAATAAATATCGTTCCAGCCTTCTACAATATCATCGTAATCTTCATCGGGAATATTCGTGTGCTTTAATTCCAAGGAAGTGCCTTTTTTATGCGGATGCAATTTAATGGTAACGATAGACGGCTCTTCTAAATCGCCAAAGAACCATTCTTGTACAATTTGTTTACCTTCTTCTAAACCTAAAATACGGCCACAAATTTGTCCATCCCACATCGAGAATTCTTCTCCAATTTCGGTAGGCATCGTTACATCCGCGCCAGTCCACAAACGAATGGTAGGCTCAAAGGTCAAGGCTTTAAACACTTCCTCCGGAGGGGCCGGCAGGATATAATAATTTTTATAATCCATACTTAAACTTGGAATACGCCCACATTCATAGGCTTTTCAATGGGAGCTTGATTGGCGGCGGCAATCCCTTCTGCAATTACGCGGCGGGTATCGATAGGATCGATGATGGCATCAACCCACAAACGAGCGGCCGCATAATACGCGGTGGTTTGCTTGTTATACTTGGCAATAATTTCATCGAGCATGGCTTTTTCTTTTTCTTCCGAAATGGTTTCCCCTTTCGATTTTAAAGCGGCCACTTGAATTTGCAATAAGGTTTTAGCGGCTTGTTCACCACCCATTACAGCAATCTTCCCATTAGGCCATGCATAAATAAAACGAGGGTCGTAGGCTTTACCGCACATAGCGTAATTACCGGCCCCGTAAGAATTTCCAATGATGATGGTGATTTTAGGCACTACAGAATTGGAAACGGCATTCACTAATTTCGCACCATCTTTGATGATGCCACTGTGTTCACTGCGGCTACCCACCATAAATCCGGTTACATCTTGCAAGAAGACCAAGGGAATTTTCTTTTGGTTGCAATTCATAATGAAGCGGGCGGCTTTATCGGCACTGTCGTTATAAATAACACCCCCTAATTGCATTTCATTTTTCCCGCTCTTCACAATTTTACGTTGGTTGGCAACTATCCCTACGGCCCAACCTTCAATACGCGCATATCCGCATACTATAGTTTTTCCGTAATCTTTTTTGAATTGATCGAATTCGGAATTATCCACCAAACGTTCAATCACCTCAACCACATCGTATTGTTTGCTGTTATCGGGCGACACGAGTCCGTATAATTCAGCAGGATCTTTCTTGGGTGCTTGCGGTTTTACCCGATCGAAACCGGCTTGTTCGCGTGCCCCAATTTTATCGATCAAGCGTTTTACCTGATCTAAACATTCCTGTTCGGTTTTGAACTTATAATCGGCAATACCGCTAATTTCGGTATGCGTTACGGCACCGCCCAAGGTTTGAATATCCACGTTTTCGCCAATAGCGGCTTTCGCTAAATAAGGCCCGGCTAAAAAGATAGAACCATGTTCTTCCACCATCAAGGTTTCATCGCTCATGATGGGCAAGTAAGCCCCACCGGCAACGCAAGAACCCATAACGGCGGCAATTTGCGGAATACCCATACCACTCATGATGGCATTGTTTCGGAAGATGCGCCCGAAATGTTCTTTATCGGGAAATATTTCATCTTGCATGGGAAGGAAAACCCCGGCAGAATCAACCAAGTATATAATGGGCAAACGGTTCTCCATGGCAATTTCTTGCAAACGAAGATTTTTCTTTCCTGTAATAGGAAACCATGCCCCGGCTTTAACGGTTTGATCGTTGGCAACAATAACACATTGGCGCCCACTCACATAACCAATACCGGCTACGGTACCACCGGCAGGACAGCCACCGTATTCCGCATACATCTCGAACCCGGCAAAGGCCATTAATTCAGTGAATACAGAATCCTTATCGATTAAATATTGAATGCGTTCGCGTGGTGTGAGTTTTCCCTTTTCGTGTTGTTTGGCAATCGCTTTCGCACCGCCCCCCTTTTCGATTTGGGCCAATTGTTGTTTCATGGCACTCACGGCCAACTTCATCCCGTCTTCGTTCTTATTGAATTCCAAATTAATTTTCGATGCCATGCACACTTATTTTACGAACAACGAAGTTCGTTTTTTTTAGGCAGTCGAACAAACGGGAAGCCTTAAATTATTTCTCGATAGGGCTTAGTTAACGGCGTCTTGTTGCATTTGCTTCAAGGCGTTTTTACGATCGTGTTCATCGAGCATAATTTTACGCATACGAATGAAATTCGGGGTTACCTCAATACATTCGTCGAATTCGATATACTCCATACATTCTTCGAGGGTCAACAAGGTTTTTGGAGCAATACGGGTGGCATCATCGGAACCCGAAGCACGATGGTTCGTTAACTTCTTTCCTTCAATGGCATTCACCAATAAATCGCCCGGCTTGA
Source organism: Chitinophagaceae bacterium (assembly GCA_051006655.1). Lineage (GTDB taxonomy): Bacteria > Bacteroidota > Bacteroidia > Chitinophagales > Chitinophagaceae > OLB11. The sequence goes on along the minus strand of JBPCSZ010000017.1, from coordinate 6,211 downwards.
TATGTTCGGCAATAATCATACCGGCATAAACTTCTTCTCCCGGATCTACAAAGAAAGTACCACGATCTTGTAATTTATCGATGGAATAACCGGTGGTCGTTCCGTTGAATTTCGAAATCAATACGCCATTATTACGTCCCGGAATAGGTCCTTTCCAAGGTTTGTATTCGCTGAAGCGGTGAGCCATAACGGCTTCCCCTTGCGTACCGGTTAACATTTGGGTACGTAAACCAATTAAACCACGCGAAGGAATTTCAAATTCCAAGTGTTGCATATCGCCTTTGGTTTCCATCACCAACATTTCACCTTTACGGCGACTCACTAAGTCGATGGCTTTACTGGCCAAGGCTTCAGGTACGTCAATCACTAAAATTTCATACGGTTCGCAACGCTTACCATCGATGGTTTTTACAATTACCTGAGGTTGACCCACGGTTAATTCATACCCTTCGCGGCGCATGGTTTCAATTAATACCCCTAAGTGCAAAATACCACGACCGTATACCAAGAAGGTATCGCCATTGTCGGTATCTTCTACGCGAAGGGCTAAGTTCTTTTCTAATTCCTTCATTAAACGGTCGCGTAAGTGGCGACTGGTTACAAACTTCCCGTCTTTACCAAAGAAAGGCGAGTTGTTGATACTAAAGGTCATATTCATGGTTGGTTCATCAACCGGGATAATCGGCAAGGCTTCCGGATTTTCAGCATCGGCAATGGTATCGCCAATATTGAAATCTTCAATGCCTACAACCGCACAAATATCGCCGGCTTGCACCGAGGTGGTTTTCTTTTTCCCTAAAGATTCGAAAACATATAATTCTTTCACTTTACCACGACGTTGAGTACCATCGGCTTGCATCAATACAATCGATTGATTTTCGGTGATGGTACCGCGGGCAACACGGCCTACGGCAATACGTCCTAAGAACGATGAATAATCGAGTGAGGTGATTTGCAATTGCAATGGACCTTCCGATACTTTCGGTGTAGGTACATATTCTAAGATACCATCCAATAATGGGGTGATATCATCGCATTGCGAATTTTCTTTATTGAACCAACCGTTTTTACCTGAACCATAAAAAGTAGGGAAATCCAATTGTTCTTCGGTAGCATCGAGGTTGAAGAATAAATCGAAGACAGCATCGTGTACTTCATCGGGACGGCAATTGGGCTTGTCCACTTTATTGATGATTACGATAGGTTTCAAATTCAGTTGTAAGGCTTTTTGCAACACGAAACGCGTTTGAGGCATAGGTCCTTCAAAAGCATCAACCAATAACAATACACCATCGGCCATTTTCAATACACGTTCTACTTCACCACCAAAGTCGGCGTGTCCCGGAGTATCAATTACATTAATCTTAGTGTCTTTATAGGTTACACTAACATTTTTAGACAAGATGGTGATACCACGTTCACGTTCCAAGTCATTATTATCCATAATCAAATCCCCCGTTTCCTGATTTGAACGGAACACATTGGTTTGATGTAAAATTTTATCAACCAAGGTTGTTTTACCGTGATCAACGTGGGCAATGATGGCAATATTTCGAATATTCATAGTCAATTTTTAAATATAGCATTGGAAATTTCGAATGCTAAAGCGTGCAAAGGTAGCCGAATATCTTGTAAACCACAGGAAAATAAGCCGTTTCAGCGTTAAGAATTGATTAAATGACCATTTACCCTGAACAATTCATGTATTTTAGTCGCCAAAATTGAAGAAAATGACAAAGCACATGAAGCCAAGAACCACTGTATTATCAACATTAATAGGAAGACGTTTCTCCCAACGATTTTTAGTTATGCTACTCTTAAGCACCTTGAGTTTTATGCAAACGGCTATCGCGGCTAAAAAACAAAGCGGTAAACCCACGGGGGCCTTTCAGTTGGTGACGCAATTGGACCATGGCAAAATGGTGGTTGTTGGATTTAAGAATAGCAATATTTTATTCAATCAGGAAACCAAACAATTCAATGCCTATGTGGGATGCAATACCATTTCGGGCACGATGAGCGGCAAGCGCAATGAATTACGTTTAGCGCAATTGATTAAAACCGAAAAGGCTTGTCCGGATTATTTAGACGGTTTAGAGGAACAATTCATGCAACACTTGGGGAATATTACCGCGTATCGTTGGGAAGGAAATTCCTTGTTGTTGATGAATAATAATACGGTGCTGATGAAACTCAAGCCCAAGCATTGATTGAGCAGGATTTTTTGGAGACAGGATTGAAAGAATGGGCAGAATTTTTTAGTACAGGATTGACAGAATGGGCAAGATTTTTTAGTACAGGATTGACAGAATGGGCAAGATTTTTTGGAGACAGGATTCGCCTTAGGCGGAACAGTATTGACAGGATAAATAAACTGCTCACTGTTTCGCTCACTCTGCTTACTGCTCTGCTCGCACTGCTCACTGACCATGGTTGCCCCAAAAAAAACGCGCCTCCGAAGAGACGCGTTTGTCATTGATCATTCAACACATCAATACCTCGTCTTCAATACAATTTGACCAATTTCTTTGATATCGTCTTGGGCGGTAAATACCACGCGACCTTTTTTCAGACTTACTTCCCACGCTATTTGACTGGTAATATCGTCAACCGCATTGGGGATAGTAACATCGTCAATCAAATCGAAGCGATCTTCGTTTTGGAATAAAACAGCTTGCTGATACGATTCGTGCACGATGAGCAAATCGCCACGACCTTCGCGCGCAGCGGTATAAATTTCTTGCAAATCGCTCAACACTTTTCCGGTCGAGATGGCAGCTTTCATTTCTTCGATGGCGGCATGACGGCGTTCGTGTTGCATAGCTTTAACTACGTCCCAAGCAGCTCGTCCTAATTCCGTTTTGTTGGTATGGTGGGTATCCATGGCCGAGTGTCCATAATAAGTAGCGGCTTTATCGCTCACACTCATCAACTTGCTGTAATTATCGTCGTTGGTGAAAACCACCGCATGTAAGCCGGTTTCGGCAGACACCTTTTGGAGGGCTTTATCCACCATATTAAAATACTCCTTCACTTGATCGTCCATCGCTTTCGAATCGGTGCGTTTATCGGGGAAGGTGATGTAGTGACGATTTTCACTGAACGGGAAATCGGCATTGCGAATTTCATGTTGAAGATGATCGTTGTAGGCATGATGCAAATGCACATCGTGTTGCGACAATACCAAGACCAAATATTCTTCGGCGCGGGTGAATTCTTTAATCAAGGGGCGTACGGCAAAGGTTTCGCTGATGTGCACACCTTCTTGTTCAACGGGCCACGACGATTTCAATAATTCGCAAGTATTGTTTGAAATAAACGAATGCAAACTGTCTAAACTGTGATTGTAATCGTAGGTGTTCACCACGTTGTGTAAACTATTTAACAAGTCGGCGCATTCGCGTTTCCCAAATTCATTCACCAAACGTTCTTCCGCTTCTTTGGCTAAATTTTTCAATTTAATTTCATCTTGCAAACAATCGGGGTGGGTGCGATGGGTATTGAGTGAAATGCTTAAACAAGGCTTGTTTTTTTCGCCGGCAATGCGGTTTAATTTTTCTTTCAGTGTCATAATGATTACGATTAAATGTTGAATAATTTTATTTTCAATACAAAGTTACGGCTAGGCATTGCGCCTGTTTGATGATATAAATCAGCCATAAACCCTTAGAATAATTTTTATTGGTCATGCTCGTAAATTGGACTATTTTCAACCTTTAGCCTGAACCAACCATGCGCGAATTATTTCGAAAAAAAGATTGGCATCAAACGTTGCGCGATGCCCAAGCCCACCCTGAACATGCCTCAATGCGTAAAGTATTGGGCGTACGCGATTTAACGTTTTTTGGCATTGCCGCCATTATTGGTGCGGGTATATTTAGCAGTATTGGCAAGGCCTGTTTCGATGGCGGTCCTGCGGTGGTATTGCTTTATGTTTTCACCGCCGTGGCCTGTGGTTTTGCGGCTTTATGCTATGCCGAATTTGCCAGTACCATTCCGGTTTCGGGCAGTGCGTATACCTATGCGTATTTAACCTTCGGCGAATTATTTGCGTGGATTATTGGGTGGGATTTACTGATGGAATATGCCATTGGCAATATTGCGGTAGCCATTTCGTGGAGCGATTATTTCACCCATATCTTGCATCAAATGCAAATTCCATTTCCGGAATGGTTGAGTATGGATTGGTCGAGTGCCAAACGCGGTGCCGAAGAATATGCAACCTTAATTGGACAAGGTACATTGTTAAACGATATTGCCCCTGCGGTTCAAGCACAATATATGGCTTGGACGCAAGCCCCGCAAATAGGCGCTTTCAAGCTCATTGCCGATGTACCGGCCTTTGCCATTGTTGTGCTTATTACTGCCGTTGTGTATGTGGGCATCAATGAAAGTCGCCGCATGAGCAATGCCATGGTGATGATTAAATTGGCCATTATATTCGGTGTGATTGTGGCCGGAGGCTATTATGTAAAACCCGAAAATTGGTCGCCCTTTGCCCCCGAAGGTATGTCGGGCGTACTCAAAGGCGTCTCCGCCGTTTTCTTTGCCTACATCGGTTTCGATGCCATTTCAACCACGGCCGAAGAATGTAAAAATCCACAACGCGATTTACCCCGAGCCATGTTATATGCCCTCGTTATTTGTACGGTACTCTACGTTTTATTGGCCTTGGTATTAACCGGCATGGTGCCTTATACCGAACTCAATGTGGGCGATCCACTTTCCATGATTTTCGAAGCCCGCGGTATACATTGGATTGCCGGTATCGTAGCAGGTAGTGCCGTAATTGCCACCGCCGGTGTGCTCTTGGTTTTTCAAATGGGACAACCACGCATTTGGATGAGCATGAGCCGCGATGGTCTCCTCCCCCCTATCTTCAGTCGCTTACACCCTAAGTTTAAAACCCCGTCGTTTTCAACGGTGCTCACCGGACTCATAGTCGGCATTCCGGCCTTATTTCTAAATCTCGATGTGGTGATTTCACTCACTAGCATCGGCACCTTATTTGCCTTTGTGTTGGTTTGCGCCGGTGTACTCGTCATGCAACAACAACCCAATAAACCGGCCTCGGCGTTTCAAGTACCATATATCAACGGGAAATTGATAGTACCCGGCATCGCTTTAGTGGCCTTCGTTTCATGCATCGCCTTCATACCGAATTATTTCAATGCGGAACTCCCCTGGCCTATGATGCTGTTTTGGTTGGTATTAATCCTTGTAGCTTTCCTGAGTTGGAAAAAAAGTTATTCTTTGATTCCGGTGCTTGGACTCCTTGCCTGTTTTTATTTAATGGCACAAGAAAGCCACAGCAATTGGATGCGGTTTTTAGTTTGGCTAGTGGTCGGACTCCTCGTTTATTTCCTATATAGTCGAAATAATAGCCGATTAGCTCCAAAGAATCGGAATTAATGTCATTAAAAATAATAAAAACAGCCATTATGTCGCTTTGTTTAATCCACTTCGGTTGAATTGACCTATAATTCTCATGTGGCATTTCATTTGTTAGAAAGAAAGAAAAACAATGAATATGACACACACAAAAAACTTTCCGGCTGTTTTCAATTTGATGGATCGCTTTTTTCAAGACGATTTCATGAACACTCCCAATTTTCGTCCAGCGGTAAATATCCGCGAAACGGAGCAAGCCTTTGAATTAGATCTCATTGCCCCCGGCTTGAGCAAACAAGATTTTCAAGTGCAACTCGACCAGCATTTACTCACCATTGCCTACGAGAAGAAGCAAGAAAACGAAGAAAAGAAAGACCACTTTATTCGTCGCGAATACAGCAGCCGCTCTTTCAAACGCACCTTCACCTTGAATGAAAAAATTGATACAGAAAACATTCAGGCGGCCTACGAAAATGGTGTTTTGACCATCACCCTACCGAAAACCGTACAAAAAGAAAAATTAGTAAAAACCTTAAGCATTCAATAAGGGCGTAAATAACCATACCTACGGACCATCGCAAGATGGTCTTTTTTTTGAAGCATCATCGCCGCTGCGCCCTTCAGCCAATATCGGGCTTTTCATTCCAAGCACGGATTAAAACAGGATAATTAACACATACAGGATTTACAGAATTAACAGGATGATTGACATATACAGGATTTACAGAATTAACAGGATGATTGACATGTACAAGATTTACAGAATTAACAGGATAATTTACATGTACAAGATTTACAGAATTAACAGAATTTAATGTAA
>JBPCSZ010000016.1:0-12618 GCA_051006655.1 Chitinophagaceae bacterium | reverse complement strand
AAACATTCCACAAAATGATGGACTTGCAAGGGGTGTTTGAGTCTACTTAATAAATCGGTATTGCAAATATCGCCTACGGCCACAATGCCCGAGGCTTGCATGGCTTGCATGGCGTTTATGGCCGCTTCGCGAATCGTTTCCGGGGTGATGCTACTGCGTTGCGCGGTAATTTGTTGCAAGAATTGTGGAAGGCCGGTATGTTTCGGAATCAAGCCCTTCATGTGCGACAGTTCAATATGGCAATGCGCATTGATGAGTCCGGGCATGATTAATCCGGGTACTATTTCCGCTTGTTCGGGCTTTACATGGGTTCTTTCGTGAATGGCAACAATGCTACCTTCGGGTGAAACTTCCAAACAGGCATTTTGTTTGAATTCGTTTCCATCGAATAATAATTCGGGACAGAGAAACCGGTTTAATGTGGCCATGAAACGCAAAGGTAAGTTTCAAGATGCTTTATGGCAGATATAGAAATTCTGTATAGGGCACACGCCAAGGCCTACTTATTTTTGCGGCATGTTGCAAGAAAGCAGAAACGACAGAATGATAGGCCGATGGTTATTGTTGGGTGTTATCATGCTGATGATACAAGTGGTTTTAGGCGGTATTACCCGTTTAACCGGTTCGGGTTTGTCGATTACAGAATGGAAACCCATATTAGGGGCCTTGCCACCGATGAATGAAGCCGATTGGAACTTGGCTTTCGAGAAGTATAAACAAATTGGACAGTTTCAATTTTTGAATGCCGATTTTAGTTTGTCCGATTTTAAATTCATTTATTTCTGGGAATGGTTTCATCGGAATTGGGCCCGCTTCATTGGTATTGCCTTTATTATTCCTTTTGCTATTTTTTGGGTGAAAGGATTTTTTCGTCGCGAAATGGTACCGGGATTATTGATGTTGTTTGTATTGGGAGCGGCGCAAGGTTTAATTGGTTGGATTATGGTAGCCAGCGGACTCAATGAAGATAATTTATATGTGAGTCATTTCCGTTTAGCCATTCATTTCATTTCTGCCATGGTATTGATTGGTACCACGTATTGGTTTGCTTTGCGTTGGACGGTACCGCAAGACCAAGTGGTGAGCAATGTTTCCTTGCATCGCTTAACCCTGCTTGGTTTGGGTTTACTCACGGTGCAATTGATTTATGGGGCATTTATGGCCGGTTTGAAAGCGGCAACCCAAGCGCCCACATGGCCGCTCATTAATGGTGAATTTATTCCCGCGGCGGTTTGGCAACAAAATTGGGCTCATCATCCCATCAATATTCACCTCATACATCGGATGTTGGCCTATGCCATCGTGGTTTGGGTGATTGTTTGGTACTTGAAAGCCAAAAAAGAGAATCAAAGTCCACGTTTTGCGCAATACCGCTGGGTTCCCGTGGTATTGGTTATGGCGCAGGTCTGTTTGGGTATTGTAACGGTTCTTCTCTCCACCCAATTGGCCCGAAATAGTTTTGGTCCATTTGAGTGGGTGGCCCAAGCCCATCAGGTAGTAGCTATGCTCTTGAGTATGTCGTTACTTTGGAGTTTATTTTTACTGCGGAAGCGTTGATGGCGAAGGGATAGGGCATTTTACTAAAATTGTTGTATTTTTAGCCCTCTAAATGCCTTCGTGTATGCGCCTGATTTTGCTTGTATTTTTATTGGGACTTGGTTTAGCCATATCGCCTTCGGCTTATGCGCAACCAATTCCTCCTAACTGTCCGCCTTCATTATCGGCCGGGTATGTACTTTCAGGCGATTCCATTTCATTTTGTCAAGATGGGGTGAATTTGAATATCACGCCCAATTCAACCTTAAAAGCCACCGACTCCTATTCGGTTGCTCAAATTCCGTATAACCCTTATCCTTGGGTTGGTGCCAATCAGTTGTTTGTGGGGATTGATGATATTTGGAGTGCGGTAGTGCCTTTGCCTTTTCCGTTTTGTTTCTTTGGACAGAAGTATAATGCGGTGGTCATTGGTGCGAACGGACAAGTTGGTTTCGATTTAACCCAAGCCGGTTTATTCAATGCATGGTCTTCGAATGGTATTATTGCCCCGGCCAGTAATGCCGCCATGAATAATACCATCATGGTGCCTTATCATGATATCGATCCTTCGGTACCCTATGCCGGTAAGAATATTACCTGGGATATTTATGGTACGGCCCCTTGTCGTTATATGGTGATTTCGTGGGATAGTGTTCCGATGTTTTCCTGCAATAATTTATTGGCTTCTCAACAAGTGGTATTGTTTGAATCCACTTATTTAATTGATATCAATATCAAAAGCAAGCCACTATGCGCCGCTTGGAACGGAGGTGTAGCGCACCAAGGTATTCAGAATGCCAATGGTACGTTGGCCTTTATGGTGCCCGGAAGAAACGGCACTCAATGGCAAGCAAATAATGACAGTTGGCGCTTTACTCCCTCGGGTTTCAATGCCAGTAATCTTTCTTATGTATGGAAGGAAGTGCCGAGTGGAACGGTGTTAGGTACCGGTCCAACCTTGTCGTTTTTCCCCGGTGTTAATACGCAAGTAACGGTCGATATGCAAGTGATTACCGATTGCGATACCATTAACGCCGCGGTGCGCGATACCATCAACTGCTTGGTAACCGGTGCGGTAACGGCCGATTTCTCCACCGATATTCGTTTGGGCTGTGTGAAAGACACCGTCATTTTTACCAATAATAGTGTGTTGAACACACCCGGTGCCGCTACCTATACTTGGACCTTCGGCGATGGTTCAGGTTCTAATTTGCCAAACCCCACCCATGTGTATCAAACGCAAGATACCTTCCGTATTCGCTTAATTGCGGCTTCCAATGGGTGTTTAGATACGTTTGACGTGCTCATTGATTTACGACATCCGGTGATAGCCAATTTTTCGACGGATAAAGATTCGGTGTGTTTGAACGATATACCGCATTTTCAAGCCACGAGTATTTCTTTCCCGCCTCCACCCAATGGCTTAGTTAGTTGGTATTGGGGCGATGGTAACCAACAAATTAACGGTCCAACTTCCTTGCAACATACCTATCAATTTCCCGGGACTTATACCATTTCGGTGGTGGTAACGGATACCTTAGGTTGTAAAGACACGGCGAGTTTGCCCGTATACGTGGGCGATCCGGCCTTTGTGGATTTTACCATTTCAGACAATTCTGTTTGTGTGGGCGATCCGGTATTTTTCATCGATACCTTATCGCCAACTGCCAGCGGTTGGTTATGGAACTTCGGCGAAAAACAATTGGCCAATGTGCATAATCCAACCTTCACATGGTCGGCTCCATCCATGAATCAAACGGTAACCTTAACAGGTTACTTCCCGGCTTGTCCGGACCAAACCGTGACCAAAAACATCTCCATCAATGCCTATCCTTTGGTGAATTTAGGTCCCGATACGGCCATTTGTCCCGGTATCACCTCTTCCATTTTACTCAGCAATTTAAATAATGTGAGTGGAACATCGGGTTTATTATGGAATACCGGTTCTACGGCCAGTAGCATTGCCGTTACCCAAGCCGGACGATATTGGTTGAAAGTGACTGATGGGGAATGTAGTTCAACCGATACCTTGGAAATTGCGCGAGATTGTTATATCAATATCCCGAATTCATTCTCGCCCGATGGCGATGGTCTGAACGATTATTTCTTCCCGCGCGAATTGCTCAGCAGTGGATTAAGCAAGTTCAGCATGAGCATTTACAACCGTTGGGGTGAAAAAGTATTCTATACCACCGCCGTCGATGGTCGTGGTTGGGACGGGAAGTACAATGGTGTGCCACAAAGCACCGGGGTTTTTGTTTACGTGATTGATGTTGAATTCATCAATAATATCAAAAAGAACTTCACCGGGAATATAACCTTACTTCGTTAAGGTCTTTTCCGCTAGGAAGGGTCTTTAGTCCATTTTTTCTTGCTTTCAACGATTCATGGTGTATTTTCGTCTTCAATGCGGAAAAATACCATTATGCGATTAAAACAGACTTTATTAATCATCCTATTCGGGTTATTGGCCTTGAATTCACAAGCGCGTTCATCCAAACTCGATTTTATAGAGAATAAAGGACAATGGGATTACCCCGTTAAATTCAAAACCGATTTGCCGGGGGGGCATATTTTCTTCACCCCCAAATCGTTCCGTCATGTTTATTTCAGTTTGAATGATATTGAACGTATTCATGAATTGAAACATGAAAAAGGAGTAAAGGCTTACGATGAAAAAGTAGCCTGTTATGCTTATGAAGTACGTTTTGTAAATGGAAATGCTGCTGTATTAACACCCGAAAATAAAAAATCGAACTATTACAATTATTTTTTGGGCAACGACGCCAAACGTTGGGCCGGTGAGGTTTCTGCCTATGGCAATGTGCTTTATCAGCAAGTTTATCCCGGTATCGATATTAAAGTTTATTCGGAAGAACAATCGTTTAAGTACGATGTTTTGGTATCGCCCAATGCCGATCCTTCCCAATTGAAATTGGCTTATGTTGGGGTAAAGCCTCGCTTGGCGGCCAATGGTAATTTGCAAATTCCGGTAGGTTTCACCCAAGTGGAAGAAATGAAACCCTTCTCGTACCAATGGATTAATGGGAAACAAATTGAAGTGCCTTCGAACTATAAAATAGATGCGGTAGGTAATGTAGCCTACGAATTCCCGAAGGGGTATAACAAAGCCTATCCCTTAGTAATAGACCCAACCTTGGTGTTTGCTACTTATAGTGGTTCAAGTGCAACCACCTTTGGGTTCAGTGCCACCTACGATACCTTGGGTAGTTTATACGCCGGGGGCGAGTGTTTCAATGTGGGTTGGCCATCAACGGTGGGGGCTTTCCAAACTGTGTATGGCGGTGGGGTAGAATGTGGTATCAATAAATACACCCCTAGCGGAAATGGCTTAATTTATTCTACGTATTTTGGTGGTGGCGGTTCCGATTTGCCGAATAACTTAGTGGTAAACAATCAATATCAATTGGCTATGACGGGTTCAACCACTTCCGCCAATTTGCCCACTACGGCGGGCTGTTACGATAATACCGCTAATGGTGCAGCCGATGCTTTTGTAGCGCGTTTCAATGCGGCCGGAAGTGCCTTGTTAGGTTCAACCTATATTGGAGGTTCAGGGGCTGATGCCGCTAACCTAAGTTCTTTGAGTCCAAATTACGGCGATGGTAATCGGGGTGAAATTTTTTACGATATCAATCAACAAGATGTCTTGGTGGCCATCAGTTCGAGTTCAACCAATTTTCCCACTACACCGGGGGCTTATCAAAGCACCAATGCGGGTGGACAAGATGGGGTGTTCTTTAAAATGAATGGCAATTGTACCAACTTAATGTTCAGTACTTATATAGGTGGTACCAATAATGATGCTTGTTTTTCCATAGCCCGCAAAAGCAATGGCGATTGGGTATTGGCCGGTGGAACCAACAGTAATAATTACCCAACTACGGCCGGCGCTATGACCACGACCTATCAAAATGCCACCGATGGCTTTGTTTCTATTTTTAATAATAATGCTACCGCCTTATTGCAATCAACGTATATCGGGACTTCGAGTTACGACCATGCGTTTAAAGTGCAAGTGGCCGCGAATGATACCATTTATGTTTGTGGACAAACACAAGGGCCTCAGTTCCCCATGTCGCCCGGTGTTTATACCAATGCGAACTCCACTATTTTCTTAATGAAATTGCGTCCGAATTTAAGTCAGTGGGTATTGTCGACCCGCATTGGACAAACCAACTTATTAGTGCCAACGGCCTTCTTGGTGGATATTTGCGGTAATGTATATTTCTCCGGATTCCAAGCCGCAGCCGGTTTGCCTTTAACACCCAATGCCCATCAAAGTACACCGGGTGGATTTTGGTTGGCTGTATTATCGGGGAATTTCAACAGTTTAATTTATGCCACCTATATGGGAGCTGCCGGCGACCATGTGGATGGTGGAACGAGTCGCTTTGATCCGCAAGGCATTGTGTACCAATCGGTATGTACATCGAGTGCCGCGCAATACCAAACGCCGGGTTGTTATATGCCCACCAAAAATGCCGGTGCCGGATGGGATGTAGCCAGTTTTAAATTCGATTTCGATCAGTTCGGTCCAACAGCCGCTTTATCGATGAGCAATACCCCTTCAGGATGTGCGCCCTATACCATCAACTTCATTAATAGTTCGGCTTCGGGCGTGAGCTATATGTGGTATTTTGGCGATGGCGGAACCGATACGGCTACAACACCAACCCATACTTATACCACCGCCGGAACGTTTACCGTAACCTTGGTGGCCTATAATCCGAATGGCTGTTTTACGTCCGATACTGCCACTACTACGGTAACTATTTATCCCTCGGTAGATGCTACTTTTTCAACCATTAAACAATTGGGTTGTGACGACGATACCGTTCAATTTGTATTGAACAATGCCGCTCAAGCCAATACACAATTCTTGTGGTTCTTCGGCGATGGCGATACGAGCTTAATGCCAAATCCAAGCCATGTTTATCAAAACCAAGGTATTTATACCATAACCTGTTATGCCACCAATGGCTTCTGTAGCGATACCTTCCAACAAGTGGTGAACCTGCAACATCCATTCAATGCGTTTTATACCACGCAAGATTCCATTTGCTTAGGCACACAAAGTGTATTTACCAGTGCCTCGCAACCACAAGGTTATTTGAGTCACCAATGGATTGTAGGTGATGGGAATACATTCACGTCGGGCTTAATTCCGAATTTGAATTATACTTACCAAGCGCCGGGTGTTTATACTACGTATTTAATTGTGACCGATACCCTTGGTTGTAAAGACACGGCCACACGCAATGTATTTGTGGATGTACGTGGCTTTGCGTATTTCTGGACCGATGACTCGGTATTGTGCGTGGGCGATCCGTTAATTTTAAAAGATTCTATAGCTTCTTTTGCCACTTCATTCAATTATAATTTTGGTGATGGAAAAACCTTGACGGATGTGCACAATCCAACCTATACCTATACCACACCGGGCATTTATAATGTGACTTTAACTGTGAAGAATCCGAAATGTCCGGATGATGTTTCTTCGAAAATTATTCAAGTCAATCCATATCCTTTGGTGAATTTAGGAGCCGATACCAGCATTTGTCCCGGTGTAACATCTTCCTTGTTATTGAGCAATTTAGTGAATGCCGGTGGTGCCTTCAGCAATACCTGGAGTAATGGTTCTACCGCTAGCAGTATTGCGGTAACTGAATCCGGTTTGTATTGGTTGCGCGTTAGCGATGGCGAATGTGCTACCACCGATTCTATTTTCATTGCCCGCGATTGTTATTTGAATATTCCGAATGCCTTCTCGCCCGATGGCGATGGCTTGAACGATTTCTTCTTGCCACGCGATTTGTTGAGCAGTGGCTTGAAAACATTCAACATGAGCATTTATAATCGTTGGGGCGAAAAAGTATTTTTTGCCAACGCCCTCGATGGCCGCGGTTGGGATGGTAAATACAATGGCGTACCACAATCAACCGGCGTATATGTGTACACCATCGAAGTTGAATTCATCAATAAAGTGAAGAAGACGTATAATGGGAATGTAACTTTGATGCGTTAATGAAAAATCATGTTCTATGTTGGCAATGATTTGACGTGAAATGACTGACATATTATTCAGAATTATATACCTCATCTGATTCGTTTGAATAGCTTTATATTTGAGTAATCAATCAAGGTTTGTATATGAGAAAGAATATACTTCTGAAATTAGCGTTTTTGACTTCTTTTTTGGGTTTTACACAAGAAATATTTAGTCAATGTTCTATTAGTATAGTCAACTTACCGGATACAATTCTAGCGTGTAAAAATTCGTCAGTTCAATTAAATCCTTCTGTCACTTTTTTGCCGGGTTCCTATTTGTTAGATACCACTTGGTCTCCAGCCATTGGACTTTCAAATCCAAACATTATTAATCCGGTAGCTTCTATCAATACATCCAGCGCAAACTACGTTTTAACTGTTCAATCAATTACACCAAACAATTTAATCAACAATGGCGATTTTAGTTTAGGTAATACTGTCTTTAGTTCAGCTTATGTTTACGGCACAGGAGGTCCTTGGGGTTTGCTATCGCAAGAGGGGCAATATGCTATTGCAACAAATCCACAAAGTACCCATGTTAACTTTGCCAGTTTTGGTGATCATACAACCGGCACCGGCAATATGATGGTCCTTAATGGCTCTAGCTCCTCCAATACCGCCATATGGTGTCAAACAATTTCTGTCAATCCGAATACGTGGTACGATTTTTCTGCTTGGGGCGCTACTTGTGTGGCTAGTAATCCGGCTATTTTGCAATTTTCAATCAACAATGTATTGGTCGGAACACCTTTGGCTTTGCCGCTAACTACCGGTCTTTGGACTCAATTTCATGTAACGTGGTTCAGTGGTGCAAACACAACGATAAACATTTGTATTAACGATCAACAAGTAGCATTAAGTGGCAACGATTTTGCACTGGATGATATCACATTTAAAGAGATTTGTACCGTTTCAGATAGCGTGTATATTAATACAATCAACTTGACGCCATCCATTCAAACTACCTTTAAATTAGGATGCGAAAATGATTCCGTACAATTTGTGGCACAAAATGGCAGTGGGAATACGCCATCATCCTATTCATGGTCATTTGGCGATGGTAATTTTTCCAATATTAAAGATCCATTGCATATTTATGTAAATCAAGGGGTTTATAATGTAAAATTGGTTACAACATTAAACGGTTGTTCCGATTCTAGTAATGTCGTCATCAATATAAACCATCCCTTAGATGCAAAATTTAAAACGGTCGACACAGCCTGTGTTGGCAACGTGGTTACAGCATTAGATGAATCTGTAGTAACGGGTATAGGTTTGTATCAATGGAATTGGGGGGATGGCACTATTAATAATTCATCCTCTCACGTGTATACGCAAGCCGGGTTATATACCATACAATTAATACTGACCGATCCTATTGGGTGCCAAGATTCTTTTTCAACGCAAATCTATATTTTAAACGCCCCATTTGGCGATTTTACAATAAGCCAAACTGAACTCTGTGTTGGTAGCCCATTAATTATTTCCGATACATTCAATCTTTATACCCTGAATTTTTCGTGGTCATTTGGTGATGGTAGCGTACTCAATAATGTTCGCAATCCAACGCATACTTACGATTTGCCCGGAAATTATACCATTACCCTTACCGCTGCAAATGGCATATGCCCAATAAATACAACCCAAAAATCGGTGCGTGTAATCAGCTATCCTATTGTCAATTTGGGGGCCGATACCAGCATTTGTCCCGGTGTAACATCTTCCTTGTTATTGAGCAATTTAGTAAATGCCGGTGGTGCCTTCAGCAATACTTGGAGCAATGGTTCTACCGCTAGCAGTATTGCGGTAACTGAATCCGGTTTGTATTGGTTGCGCGTAAGTGATGGCGAATGTGCTACCACCGATTCTATGTTCATTGCCCGCGATTGTTATTTGAATATTCCGAATGCCTTCTCGCCCGATGGCGATGGCTTGAACGATTTCTTCTTGCCTCGCGATTTATTAAGCAGTGGATTGAAAACATTCAATATGAGCATTTATAACCGTTGGGGCGAAAAAGTATTTTTTGCCAACGCCCTCGATGGCCGCGGTTGGGATGGTAAATACAATGGATTACCACAATCAAGTGGGGTATATGTGTACACCATCGAAGTTGAATTCATCAATAAAGTGAAGAAGATGTATAACGGGAATGTAACCTTGATGCGTTAATTTTTCAATACCGTATTTATTTCAAGACCTTGCCCCACGGCAGGGTCTTGTTTTTTATTGCCTATGAATCCAAGTAAGGATTCCAATCGAACCCTTATCTTTGAACTATGTTGGCGAGTATTCCCCGTATCCCCATCGATTCTGTGGGTGTTGATGAACGCGTGGCGCGCATTACGGCACGTAGTATAAAAAAAGACACCAAACTTCAGGCACTTCACTTGGCCTTGAGTATGATAGACCTTACTACCTTAGAAGGGAAGGATACGCCCGGGAAAGTGAAGCAATTGTGCTATAAAGCCATGCACCCGGCCGATCATTTAGGTCCACTGCCAACCGTGGCCGCCGTGTGTGTTTATCCAACCCATGTGCGCACCGCCAAGAAAGCCTTGGAAGGTTCAAGCATTAAAGTGGCCTCGGTGGCTACGGGTTTTCCCTCAGGTAATATTCCCTTGAAAAATAAATTAAGCGAAACGCAATTTGCCGTGAAAGAAGGGGCCGATGAAATTGATATGGTGATTAATCGCGGGGCTTTTTTGCAAGGCAACTATCAACAAGTGTTCGATGAAATTGCCGCCATTAAAGATGCCTGTGGCGAAGCCCGTTTAAAAGTGATTTTAGAAACAGGCGAATTAGGTTCGCTCGATAAGGTGCGTTATGCCAGCGATATGGCCATCGCTGCCGGCGCCGATTTTATTAAAACATCCACCGGAAAAATTCAACCTGCCGCCACCTTGCCTGTTACCTTAGTAATGTTGCAAGCCATTCGCGATCATTACGATAAAACCGGCATTCAAATTGGTATGAAACCCGCCGGGGGTATTTCAACCGCAAAAGTGGCCATTCAATATTTAGTGATGGTGCACGAAATTTTAGGCGATGCTTGGTTGAACAACCATTGGTTCCGCTTCGGCGCCAGCAGTCTCGCCAACGATATTTTATTGCAACTCGGAAAAGAACAAACAGGCGCTTATTATTCAAGCGATTATATTTCAAAAGATTAAGCGATGGCCACTAAAAAAACAAATACACGTTCAACAAACGCTACTAAAACTTCGCCCTTTGCACAATGGCAAGCGGCACCCGAAGCCACCGATCATGTGCATTGGGAAGCACAAAACGAATTGTTTATCAACGGACGGTTTGTGAAACCCCAATCGGGAAAATATTTCGATACCATTAATCCCGCAACCGGCAAGGTATTGGCCAAGGTGGCTCAAGCCGAAGAGGCCGATGTGGACATGGCTGTAAAAGCGGCCCGTGCCGCATTGAAAGGATGGCAAGCTCTAACGCCGGCCGAACGTGGTATATATGTTTATCGTATTGCGCGTTTAATGCAAGAACGTGCCCGCGAATTTGCCGTCATAGAAAGTTTGAATGGCGGTAAACCCATTCGTGAAAGTCGCGATATTGACATTCCCTTAGCGGCCAATCATTTTTTCTATTATGCCGGTTGGGCCGATAAACTCGAGTATGCCTTTCCCAATCGCAAGTACGAAGCCATTGGGGTAGCGGCCCAAATTATACCCTGGAATTTCCCCTTGTTGATGGCCGCTTGGAAACTCGCGCCCGCCTTGGTTTGTGGCAATACTGTGGTGTTGAAGCCCGCCGAAACCACTCCGCTTACGGCCTTGAAATTAGCCCAACTCATTCAAGATGCCGGCTTACCACCCGGGGTGGTGAATATCATTACCGGCGATGGTAAAACCGGTGCCGCTTTAGTACAACACCCAGGCGTCGATAAAATTGCCTTCACGGGAAGCACCCAAGTAGGGAAGTGGATTCAAGAACAAGTGGCCGGCACCAATAAAAAACTCACCTTGGAATTAGGTGGTAAAGCCGCGCATATTATTCTCGACGATGCACCTATCGATCAAGCGGTGGAAGGAATTGTGCAGGGTATCTTTTTTAATCAGGGACACGTATGCTGTGCCGGTTCTCGTTTGTATGTGCAAGAGTCGATAGCCGATGCCGTGATTAAGAAATTAAAGCAACGCATGAAGACCTTGCGCGTGGGCGATCCACTCGATAAGAATACCGATATCGGGGCCATCAACTCGAAAGCCCAATTGAAAAAAATTGAATCGTATATCGCGTTGGGGCAACAAGAAGGCGCACAACTTTATCAACCTATAGGTGAATTGCCTAGCCAAGGTTTCTTTTGCAAACCCACGTTGTTTTTAGAAACCAGTCAAAGTCACCGCATTGTACAAGAAGAAATTTTTGGACCGGTATTGGCCATTCAAACCTTCCGCACCATCGATGAAGTGATTGAGAAAGCCAATAACACCCCTTACGGACTCAGTGCGGGGGTATGGTCGGTCAATGGCGCCACGGTTTTCCAACTCACCAAAGCCTTACGTGCCGGCGTGGTTTGGGCCAATTCTTACAATCAATTCGATCCTGCTTCGCCCTTCGGTGGCTACAAAGAAAGTGGCTTCGGCCGCGAAGGCGGTGTTCATGGTTTAAGCGCCTATGTGCGATTTAAGTAATCACGAGTAATTCATTCTCATTCTGCTTCTCTTACTCTTACTCCTACTCCTAATCCTACTCCTACTCACCCAACTTCCTTCTTCTTCGCAGACGTTTCCCGCAGGGGACTCTGCGATTTTTTTTGAAGCGCATCACCATCGCTTTTTTCCTCAATTTTCCCGCTTTCCGCGCTGCATGGCAGCTTGCTCCAATCGGGGCTATTTTTTCATCGTCCGATTCTTTATTCATCTGTTTAAACAGCCGATACACCAACACTTATATTCGCTTATAAGCATTTCAACACGCGCTTCAATGAATCTCAACCAGTAGTTTGCTTCCTTGTTTTTATACCATCATTTTCTGGATGGC
>JBPCSZ010000015.1:0-5584 GCA_051006655.1 Chitinophagaceae bacterium | reverse complement strand
AGCGAAGCGGAGCCCGGAGTAGCCCGATATTCGCTGAATAAAGTTCGTGGGATGACAGCCCCAAAAAAATGAATTATAAGCCGGTGATACAAACGCCGACTTGGAAAGGGCGAATGTTTTCGGGACCGGAACCGGCTTTGAAGGTATTGCTGATTTGGTAAGAACCGTATACCGAGAAGTTTCCGTAACCGGCGCGCATGGTTAAGGCATAGCGCCAAGTTTCTAAGTAACGGCGGGTGCTGATTTTATCGATGGCCGGTTTTTTATACAATTCGTATTTGCCTTTGGTATGAGCGTTTACCAAGGCGCCAACACGCAAGCCAATGGCGGCTTTGAAGCCTTTATTGCGGTTTTCTTTATTGCTGAAATAACGCAATTCGAAAGGGGCTTCCAAGTAATTGGTAGCGAGTTTGTATTTTTTATAGGCAGGGTATCCTTCGGGAATAAAATGAATTTGCGAAATAGTATCGGCGAGGGTTAAAACCTGGTTGCTGAAATAAATATTACTGCTTCCGATACCGATGCCGGCGGCAAAACTGAAATTGGATTTTTGAATGGGGAAGTCGTAACAAAGGTAGGCGTTGAGGGCGCGACCAATACCGGTTGTTTTAACGCTATCGGGGGCTCCGAGCCAATTTTCATAGCCGGCTTGAATCATCACATAATCGCGCGAGGGGGCGCTGTAATTGACTTTAGCCTCCATTTTTTTATTGGTTTGGGCTTGCAATACGGCAGGGAATAAAGCCAATAATACGAAGAGCGGGAAATGTTTCATAATTCAAACTTGGGGAGCAAAGATATAAGGATGACCGAAAAGAAAGCGTTAAAAAAGCCAATTTAGGCTTCGTTGTTTGTTTCGTCGTCTTTCGGAATATGGAGATTTTTAAAAACTTCCTCCATTTTAAATACATAATCGAGGGTATCGTCGAGGTAGTAATGCAATACCGGAATTTTACGCACCTGATTTTTAATGCGTGCGGCGAGGTGTTTACGCAATTCCCAATCGCGTTCTTTAATGGCTTTCAACATTTTCTCGGGTTCGGGAATTTGATAGAAGCTAATGTAGATGCGGGCTTCGAGGAGGTCGGGGGTTACTTTCACCCGTGAAATGGAAATCATGCCGCCATGAATAATATTCAGTCCTTCGCGCTGAAAAACCGCGCTCATTTCTTCCTGTATTAACTGGCCAACTTGTTTTTGTCGTTTACTTTCCTCCATTCTGTGCTCTTTGGGCTGTAAATTTACACTTTATTATTCGAATGAAATCCATCAGGGCCTTGTTGCCCTTCTTACGCGGTAAGTGGCCCTATGTGGGTGTATACACCTTCAGTAATTTATTGTCGGTTATTTTTTCAACGGCCACCTTATATATGATTGGTCCGTTTTTGAGCATGTTGTTTGGGCAAAACGCCATGCCCACGGTGAAGCCGGTGTGGACTTGGAGCAAGGAAGGGGTATCGGAATTTTTCAATTGGCAAATGGCCGAATTCATTCGTACCAATGGGAACGATAAAGCCTATGGACTCATTTTAATTTGTGCGGTGGTGGTGGGAACTACCTTGTTGAAGAACCTGTTTTTGTATATTTCGAAGTACACCTTGCACCCCTTGCGCAACGATATTGTGCAACAAATTCGGGGCGATTTATACCAAAAATTATTGCATTTGCCGGTGGGCTTTTTTTCAAACGAACGCAAAGGCGATATGTTATCGCGCATTACCAACGATGTAAGTGCGGTGGAAATTTCCATTATTTCCCTCATGGAATTATTGTTCAGCACACCCGTTACCGTCTTATTTTACTTTTTTGTGCTCTTGTATATTAGTCCGAAATTATTTCTGTTTTTATTGGTCTTACTGCCCATTGCCGGCATTTTGATTGGGCGGGTTAGTAAATCGCTCAAACGCAGTACCCTCGATAATCAGGAGCGTTTGGCCGATATTTTAAGTTTGGTGGAAGAAACCTTGGGGGGCTTGCGCATCATTAAAGCGTTTCGGGCCGAAGGCAGTCGCAGTAAAGCCTTCGAGCAAAGCAATAAAGGGGTACAAGCCTTGAATAATCGGATTGCGGCGCGGCGTGAATTGGCTTCGCCTTTATCGGAATTTTTAGGCATTTTAATTTTGAGTGTTATTATTTGGTTTGGTGGAAAAATGGCCTTGCAAAGTCCGGCGCAAATACAGCCCGGCTTATTCATCATGTTCATTTCCTTGTTTTATTTTTTAATTACGCCGCTCAAAGCCTTATCGCAAATATTTTATAACCTGCATCAGGGAGAAGCCGGATTACAACGCATTCGCGAAGTAATGCAAGCGCCGAATCCTATTCAAGATGCGCCCGATGCCATTAGTCTTTCCGGTTTCAACGAAGCCATCGAATTCAAGCAAGTTTCCTTTGCTTATGGCGGAAAAACCGTGTTGAAGAATATCAATTTACGGATTCCGAAAGGGAAGACCATTGCTTTGGTGGGGGCTTCGGGTGCGGGAAAAAGTACCTTGGTGGATTTGATTCCGCGTTTTCACGATGTGAGCGAAGGCGAAATTTTATTGGATGGCGTGGATATTCGTCGCTACAAACTCAACGATTTACGGGGCTTAATGGGCATTGTTACCCAAGAACCCATTTTGTTCAACGATAGTATTGCGAACAATATTGCCTTGGGCGATGCGGACGCTAATGCCGAGCGCGTAAGCGAAGCCGCTCGTTTAGCCAATGCCACGAGTTTTATTTCGAAAAAGGAAGGTGGATTGAACGAATCGGTGGGCGACCGTGGGGTGAAATTATCGGGGGGTGAAAAACAGCGACTCACCATTGCGCGGGCTTTGTATAAGAATCCGCCTTTATTGATTTTAGACGAAGCCACCTCCTCGCTCGATACCGTGAGTGAGCGACAAGTTCAAGAGGCTATTGACCAACTCATGCAACATCGAACCTCGGTGGTTATTGCCCATCGCTTGTCGACCGTGCAACATGCCGACGAAATTATTGTGCTCGACCAAGGTGAAATTAAAGAGCGCGGAACCCATGCCGAACTCATTGCCCGTGGCGGTTTATACAGCCAATTGGTGAGCATGCAACAAGTTTTGCAGTAAAAAATTAGGCCATTTATTTCGGAATGCCCTATATTTGATAATCACAATTTTATACTCATGAAATCAGTTCGATTGTTTTTAGTGGCAGCAGGCTTTATGGCTTTGGCTACTTCGTGCGAAAAAACATATACTTGTTCGTGTACTTTTCCCGGACAATCGAATCGCGATTTCGACATCACCCTGCCTGAAATGCGCCACAACGACGCCAAGGTAGCATGTCAGGATTATAATTACCACATGGATAGTGTATCCAACGGCAATTGTACCTTGAAGTAGATGCCAAGCCGGTTGTTGCTATCGAACACAACCACACCCATTACAAATTAAATAAACGCGTTCCAACGATTTTCGTTTAGGCTTCTATTGCCAAAAACTAATATCCCGTTTTAAGAACCAACCTTATTTATGCATAGCTTATGCCAACAGGCGCTATCGTATTTCACGACGGCGCCTTTTTTATTGTCCACTTGCGAGTCTGCCATAAAACGGCAGACCATTATTCTATTTTTGAATCAAACCCCCAATTTACTGTCATGGAAAAATTAACGCTGGCCCAGCGCCTCGAACACCTATTTGAATGCTACAAGCAAGATTCGCCCTACCAATACGCGCAAACGCATTTTGCCGAGCTTTTGCAAGAGTTTGCGGCTTACTTTCAATTATCGGAAGACGAAGCTTGGTTTCTTTGTACTTGTATTTACCTGCACACCGAAGATCAGTTCATAACGTATAAAAGTCTTTCTGTGGTGTTGAAAGAGACGGTGATTCGTATTATGACTCAAGAAAACCACATAGAACACCTAAAACAAAAAGGATTTTTATCGAAGCAACGTAGTCGGCGGCACCGATGGTCGGAAGAACAGGGTGGTGTAATTTACGAGTTGACGGAATGGGTTATGCGGACCTTAATGAGCAATACACCCTACCAAGCCAAAACGGACAAACCCAACGATTGGTTCGACCGTTTATACGAATTATTCAATTTGGCCAAATTGCGGGAGGAGGAAGAATTCGACACCCGTAGTTTAATGTGTGTGGTGGATGATATTTTATCGACCAGCGCCGATATGCCCTTATTCGATTATGTGAACAAACTGAAACTCTCAACCATTGATTCCTATATTTTATTGTTTTGCATTGCCTCGCATTTAAGCGGCGATGAAGAAGTGGTATTGAATCATTTACTAAATCAACTGTTCGATAGCCGGGCCGAACGGGTTCGCATCATGCAACTCATGAAGGGACAACACCATGAATTGGTGCGCCGCAATTTAATTGGGTTTAGTCCAAACTCATTCATGAACCATGCCCAATTGGTGTTAACCGAAACGGTACTGAACGATTTAGTGGCGCTTAATATTAGTTTAGACATTAAAAACACCACGCTCTCTTCGAAATTGGTTCGGCAACCGAACGATATTATTGAAAAGCCCCTGTTTTACAACGAAGCCGAACGCGGACATATTCAAACCTTACAACAGGTATTGCAGCCCGATACGTATTCGGACTTATGCCAACGTTTGCAAGAAAAGCAACTCAGTAAGGGCATTGTGGTTTTGTTGTATGGTGAACCCGGAACGGGTAAAACCGAAACCGTATTGCAATTGGCCAAACAAAGCGGGCGCGGTATAATGAAAGTGGATATTAGTGCCACGAAATCGGCTTATTTCGGCGAAAGCGAAAAAACCATTAAACAAGTTTTTACGCAATATCAACAAGCGTTTAGTCAGTTAGAAAAAGGCCCCATTTTATTATTCAACGAAGCCGATGCCATTTTTACGCAACGCCGAAACAATACCGAACATAATTTATCGCAAACCGAAAATGCCATTCAGAATATTGTATTGGATGAGCTTGAGAATTTCAAAGGCATATTGATGGCCACTACCAATAGGGCAACGCATATGGATTCCGCGTATGAGCGTCGTTTCTTATTTAAAATTAAATTCAACTTACCCGATTTGGAAACCCGCGAAAAAATATGGCAATACCATTGTCCAATATTGAGCGATTCGGACATTCGGTATTTAGCCGAACGTTTCCCTTTCAGCGGGGCTCAAATTGAAAACATTGTTCGGAAGCTCGCCATTCAACATTGCCTGCATCAAAGCAGTGGCAATATGCAAGATATTTTAATGGCTTGCGAAACGGAAACGATACACGAAAAAAGCAATTCGGAAATTGGGTTTGTACAACGACGATAAAATAAAATTCAAGCGATATACAGCCAAGTTTTATTGGGGCAATGGAATAGCATGCATTAAAGCGTATTAAGGTTTAATCCATTGGCGGTCGCTTCGTTCGTACGACTTTTTACCGGGCGTATCGCGTTTCATTTTCCAACAATGAATGGCAGTAGCTCTGCCTATGCCCGGATTGTCGGCTAAAAAATCGCGCATATAACGGTTGTATTCAAATTGGGGCGCAATGGTATTTTTACCGCGTTGCGCCTTTTTTTCGCGCACGGTTTCTTCCCAGGCGGCAATGGCATCGCC
>JBPCSZ010000014.1:0-2924 GCA_051006655.1 Chitinophagaceae bacterium | reverse complement strand
TTTGTCCGTTTTTATTACTGCGTTCAATTACGGTACCTTTTACTTGCAATACAAATTCGCGGCCTATCGACATATCATCCAAACGCTTGGTTTGTACTTCGTCGAAAAATAATTGTGTAATACCATAACGGTCGCGTAAATCGGCGAAGGTGATGCTACCAAATTTACGAATGGTTTTTATCCAACCCGAAAGCGTAACCGCTTGTGAAACATGATTCATTCGAAGTTCGCCACATGTATGCGTTCTGTACATAAAATTCAAGAATTGCGGGCAAAGATACACGAGAAACGCCTTGAATAGCGTTCAAACATGGAGTTTAACGCCTCGTTCGGGCGATATAAACTACTTTTGCAATATGGCAACACATCCTCCATTAACGCCTATTGCGCGTCATTTCATACCCGAATCCTTTCAATTAAACACCTGGAACGATTTAGCCCCCTATTTCGAACAATTAGAAGCGCGTACCATCGATAACCCCGACACCTTATTGCGTTGGTTGAGCGATTGGAGCGAATTACAAGCTGTAGTTAGCGAAGATGCCTGCTGGCGCCAAATTCGTATGACCTGCGATACCGAAAACAAAGCCCTGGAAGAATCGTTCAACGATTTTTGCATGAATATCGAGCCACCCATGAAACCCATTCACGACCGCTTGAATCGGAAACTCATGGCATCTCCGGCTTTATCGACCTTGCGTGAAGACCCTTCGTATGCCATATACTTACGTCAAGTAGAAAATGAATTGGACTTGTTTCGCGAAGCCAATATTCCCTTGCATGCCGAATTAAACGTGATGGCTCAGCAATACGGCGCCATTACCGGGGCTATGAGCATCAACGTAGAAGGTAAAACCTATACCTTACAACAAGCGGCTCGCTTCCTGATGCAAAGCAACCGTGCCCTCCGCGAATCGGTTTACCATAAAGTGAACGAAACGCGCTTAAGCAAAAAAGAAGAACTCGATACCCTCTTCAATAAGCTATTAAAGCAACGCCATCAAGTGGCCTTGAACGCCGGTTTTGAGAATTACCGCGATTATAAATTCAAAGAACTCGGTCGCTTCGATTATACCGTGGCCGATTGCGAAGCCTTCCACGAAGCCATTCGTACCCATATTGTGCCATTAGTCGATCATATTTATAATCACAAGAAAAAGGTATTGGGTTTAAGTACCTTAAAACCTTTCGATGTGGATGCCGAACCGGAAGGACAACAACCCCTTTCGCCCTTTACCGATGGCGACGATTTATTGGCCAAATCCATCAAAGCCTTCGGCGAATTAAATCCCTACTTCGCGGAATGTTTAGAAACCATGCAAGCCATGAACCGCTTCGATTTGAACAGTCGACCCGGTAAAGCCCCCGGTGGGTATAATTGTCCGCTGGCCGTAAGCGGAGCTCCCTTCATTTTCATGAATGCCGCCGGTACAGCCGACGATGTGGTGACTATGATGCACGAAGGTGGTCACGCCTTGCATTCGTTCTTATCGCATCCATTGCCTTTAAATGCCTTCAAAGAATACCCCATGGAAATGGCCGAATTGGCCAGCATGAGCATGGAATTATTCAGCATGGATGTATGGGGGAATTTTTATACCGATGCCAATGAATTGCGTCGCGCTAAATTAGAAGAATTGGAACGCGTATTGAGCATCTTCCCTTGGATTGCCATGATAGACCGCTTCCAACATTGGTTATACACCCACCCGGAACATAGCGTGGAAGAACGCACCGCCGCTTGGGTTGACATTCATCAAACCTATTCCGGTACGGCCATCGATTGGTCGGACTTAGAAACTTATCGGGCCAATTTATGGCAAAAGCAATTGCATTTATTTGAAGTGCCTTTCTATTATATCGAATATGGCATTGCGCAATTAGGGGCTTTACAATTGTGGCGCAACTATAAACAAAATGCTCAAACAACCCTCGACGCCTATATGCGCGCGTTGCAATTGGGGGGCACCCGCCGTTTACCCGAATTGTATGCCGAAGCCGGTATCCGTTTCGATTTTTCGAATAATACCATTCAACAACTCAGCGAATTTGTTCGCCTCGAAATTGAGCAGTTGATGGCATAAAATTTTTTATATCGAGCGTTATGTCGTATCTTTCAATATCGCATGATGATATCCCTGCCCCAATTCAAATTCACGACTTTTCTCGTTTTGGCCTTTAGTATATGGTCCACCACACTGCATGCCGAAACCTTGCAGTACGATGTAGTGAAAGACAGTAAAAAAGTGGGTTACTTTCAAATTGGTCGTGCCGTGAATCCCGGGGAAGTGGTTATTCGTTCAGAATCTACAGTTCGCGTCAGCATGTTATTCACCATCGAAGTGATTGACAAAATGTATGCCGTTTTTCGAAATAATCTATTGCATACCGCCACCATTTACCGAACCTTGAATGGCAATGTGCGCGTGAATAATTTAACACAATGGCAAAATGGACAATATGCCTTGTCCACCAAAGACGATAAAAAAAGTGGGGCCTTCACCCAAGCCATTCGCTTCACCACCGTATCGCTTTACTTCGATGAACCCTTGAATTTAACCGAAGTCTATTCCGAAAAATTCCAACGCATGGTGTCCATTAAATCCGTTGGCATTCATAAATACCAACTCACCCTGCCCGATGGCAACACCGCCAAGTACACTTACGTAAATGGTTATTGCAGCGAAGTAGAAGCACAAACCGATTGGGCTGTGATTAAATTCGTATTCAAGGAAAAGAAAGTATAATTTTTTTTGGAGTCAGCGTTCGGAACATTCTCCGGCGCAATTGCGTCGCACACGTCGGCTCCATCGCCAGGGGCATCGCCGCTAGAGTTCATGTGTTTCACCAAAATCAAATGATTTCCCATCATCATCCGAATCAACACCTAATAAGAAAGCCTCAAATCCTTCTTCGAATTTATC
>JBPCSZ010000013.1:0-3870 GCA_051006655.1 Chitinophagaceae bacterium | reverse complement strand
CTACCGAAGTTGAATAAAGCGATGAAGCTGCATAGCTTTTTTATTTCCGATAAAAATTGGCATTTTTAGCTATTTTTCGAAAGCCGAAGTTTTTTGCTCCACTTTTTTTAAAAAAAGTGGAAGGCATAGTTTTGATTAAACTAATGAATCTTGTTGGTGAATAACACCAACAAGGGCTTCTCTAAACTCAATTTGTCTTTCCCCAAACATTAATCTCGGCTCGGCCCGAGAAAAATAGCGTGAAGAAAATGACGATTTTTATCGTAGAAATAAAAACACAATTAAACCGATGAAAGAAGCACGGCCGCTTGGTTCTATCTACCGAAGATGAATAAAGCGATGAAGATGCATAGCTTTTTTATTTCCGATAAAAATCGGCATTTTTAGCTATTTTTCGAAAGCCGAAGTTTTTTGCTCCACTTTTTTTAAAAAAAGTGGAAGGAATAGTTCGTTGGTATAGGTTTTAAAATATTGTTTGGTGGGCGGGCGGCCACGAGGGCTCGCCCCTACGAACTCCGATTTGTTTATGTAAAGTAATCTTGTTCCAACCGCAACGTCCCTGCGGGAGTGGTTTTTGTTTCCGTAGATTTTGTGGCAGGAGACGATGCGGAGAAAGAAAACAGTGAGCAGTTTGAGCGGAACAGTTAGCAGGGCTAATGGCAGATAAATTCTAAAAAATCATTATTAAAATTTAATCGACAATTCCAAATGCCCACCTAATCCCAACTCAACAATTTTTTGAAGGGTGGAAATACGAACCTCCTTAATATTGTTTTCTATTTTGGAAATATACCCTTTATTCGTGCCGCATCGTTGTGCTAATTCTTCTTGCGTTAAGCCTTGTTTAAGTCGTGCTTGTTGAATTAAAAATCCAATTTTAAATTCCTCATATCCTTTTTCAAAGCGGTCGCGCTTCTTGTTTCCGGGCTTACCGTATTCTTCGTCAATCAATTGATCGAGCGTTTTAAGATTGGATTTCTTGTTCATATTCTTTTTTAATTTTTAGTGCTTTGTCTATTTCCGATTGGGGTGTTTTCTGCGATTTTTTCTGAAACCCATTCGATAAAACAATCCATTTCCCTTGTTCGAAAAAACAGAAAATGCGAAAAATATCACTGCCTTGCTGAACCCGAATTTCATACAGTCCGTCATATCCTTCAACATGTTTTAAATAATCGGTGGGTATTCGTTCATGAGTTTCTATAAGCCTAAAAGTCCATAATATCTTATCCTTTACTTTCTGCTTTTGCCGATTGAAAAAGTCAGTAAAGTAAGTTTTGTAGAAGGTTATGGTTCTAATTTTTATAGTACTCATACAAGCAAAAATAATATAATGTTGTCTAATCGGACAACTTTATATTATTTAATTCCTCGCATCGTCTCTTGCCAATATTGTTTTCATCAACATTAAATTTAGGAGCGTGGACGTTGCGAATAATGAAGAAATTATTCTTTCGTTCGAGATGCCGGCAAAGCCGAACATCTCGAACAGCCAACTCCGATATGTTTCCCATCTCGCTGAGTCCCCTTCGGGAGACCTCAGCGCGGAAGATGTTGGGCTAAACGGCCCGAGAAAAATGGCGTGAAGAAAATGACGATTTTTATCGTAGAAATAAAAACACAATTAACCCGATGAAAGAACCACGGCCGCTTGGTTCTATCTACCGAAGCCAAATA
The DNA here is from genome assembly GCA_051006655.1 of Chitinophagaceae bacterium. GTDB lineage: Bacteria > Bacteroidota > Bacteroidia > Chitinophagales > Chitinophagaceae > OLB11. Next base: position 2,193 of record JBPCSZ010000013.1, on the reverse strand, counting down.
AAGCGATGAAGATGCATAGCTTTTTTATTTCCGATAAAAATCGGCATTTTTAGCTATTTTTCGAAAGCCGAGGTTTTTTGCTCCACTTTTTTTAAAAAAAGTGGAAGGAATAGTTCGTTGGTATAGGTATTAAAATATTGTTTGGTGGGCGGGCGGCCACGAGGGCTCGCCCCTACGAACTCCGAATTATTAGTGTAAAGAAATCCTGTTCATTCTGTCAATCCTGTTCATTCTGTTCCGCCTGAGGCCAATCCTGTTCCAAAAACCAATCCTATTCCACCGCAATGTCCCTGCGATGGATGTCAATCGGTGCGTGCGTTAGGGATAGCAGTGGAAAGCCTCCCGGGAGGCACGATCCGGGAGCTTGGAACGGATAGCCCGGCCCGAAGGGAACGCCCAAAAAAAACGGGCGAAAATGAATTCGCCCGTTCGAGTTTTTTGTTTTCGTTGTAAGAATTAGTGCACTACTTTTTCTTCCATCACCAAGGGTTCCATACCATTTTTCACACGGTAATCGTTGATGGCGGCTTTGATAGCGTCTTCGGCTAATACGGAGCAGTGAATTTTTACAGGAGGTAAGTTCAATTCTTCCACAATATCCATATTGTCGATGTTTACGGCTTCGTTGATGGATTTGCCTTTCAACCATTCGGTGGCTACGCTCGAAGAGGCGATCGCGGAACCGCAACCAAAGGTTTTGAACTTGGCGTCTTTGATGATGCCGGTGGCGTCGTCTACTTCAATTTGCAAACGCATTACGTCGCCACACTCGGGAGCGCCTACTAAACCGGTGCCCACGGTGTTCTTGCTTTTATCTAAAGTGCCCACGTTGCGCGGGTTGTTGTAGTGTTCAATTACTTTATCGGAGTATGCCATGTTGTTTCGATTTTGAATGGCAAAAATAGCACCAAGCCCCTCATTTTAGAACAAGTTTGCTCTTTTTTATACATTGGCGTTTTCGATAGGCATAAGGGTTCTGTCTATAGTTAAAAAAAATTCAAAGGGCGGGGCGGAGTCCCCAATGCCAATATATTTGCAGGTTATGGGACAATTTGAACATCCTATCTATTTATGGGCACTTTTGTTGGTGCCTGTTTTGTGGTGGTTGTTTTCGTTGAAACAGCAATCCACCACCCGGTTGGTGCATTTATTGGGCGGTGCGGACCGTGTGCGACGATTGATTCCCGGGTTTCAAGTCCATAAAACCAAGCAACAACGGGGACTCATTGTAGCCGCCTTCGTGTTTGGCGTTTTAGCTTTGGCGAATGTGCAGGCCGGTTTAGAAACGCAAAAAATTCAACGCAAGGGCATTGATGTGATGCTTTGTTTAGACCTCAGCAACAGCATGTTGGCCACCGATTTGGCGCCTTCGCGTTTGGAGCGGGCCAAGCAATGGTTAAACGAATTGATAGACCAAATGCCGAATAACCGCATTGGTTTGGTTGTTTTTGCCGGACATGCCTACGTTTCGGTGCCTTTAACCCACGACCATGCGGCCTTGAAAATGAATTTGGCCGATGTGCACCCCGAACAAATGCCCACCCAGGGCACATCCTTGCACGAGGCCTTGGCCATGGCGCGCGAACGGTTTAATCCACAAGAAGCCCGCTATAAAAGCATTGTGGTTTTGAGCGATGGGGAAGACCACGATGAAGATGCCCTCGCTGAAATCAAGGCGTGTCGCGAAGCCGGTTTGGTGGTTTCGACCATTGGCATTGGTACCCTTGAAGGGAGTCGCATTCCCGACCCGGTGAATGGGGGCGTGAAGCAAGACCGCGACGGGAACGATATTGTGAGTGTATTGAATGAAGACTTATTAAGCGAGTTATCGGAAGCCGGGAAAGGCACTTATTTGCGTTTACAAGAAGCGAACCCCGAGAAATTATCGGGGATGCTCAACAACACAAAACAAGGCGTGTACGATGATATTCAAACTAAGGATTACAAAAGTTATTTTACTTATTTTGCCTTGCTGTCATTAATCTGTTTGGTGTTAGAACATTATGCAGGACAAGCTTCCTCGAAACCCCTTCAAAAAGAAATGTATGCGTAAGGGAATTGGTGTTTTATTGGGATTGATGATGGGGGGAACGCTCGTGGCTCAAACCCGGAATCCGAATTTATACGCCGGGAATGAAGCTTACCGCAAAGGCGATTTCAAGCAGGCGGAAGCCCAATATCGACAAGCCTTTA
>JBPCSZ010000012.1:0-19702 GCA_051006655.1 Chitinophagaceae bacterium | reverse complement strand
TGTATAATCCCGAAACCAATGCCTACCTCACGGCGGTGTATTTGAATAAAACCATGTTGTTTTCGAAACAACGCGTGGCCTTGGTGAAAAATATTGTGGCGGTGACCGAAAAGTTTGCCACTAAAACCGGGGTAGAAATTCATTATTCCGGCTTGCCTTATATCCGTACGCAATTTGCTGAAAGTGTGAAGCGTGAAATGAATTTGATTCTAACGGCTTCCTTGGTATTAACGGCCTTGATTTTATTGTTGTTCTTCCGTTCCTTCAGCGCCGTATTCTTTTCCATGCTCATTATTGGGGCCGGCGTGGTTTGGGCCATGGGCTTTATTGGACTATTCGAATATAAAATTACCATCCTCACGGCCTTAATTGCACCTTTGATTGTGGTGATTGGGGTACCGAATTGCATTTACTTCCTGAATAAATACCATACGCAATACCTCATTTACAAAGAGCGCGATTTGGCCTTGCGTGGTATGGTGGGGCGTATGGGTATTGTTACTTTATTTACGAACCTCACCGCAGCCATTGGTTTTGGGGTATTTTATTTTACCGAGAGTAAAGTATTGAAGGAATTTGGATTGGTATCGGGACTCAGCATCACGGCCGTATTCTTTCTTTCCTTGTTTGCCATTCCTGTCATCTTCAGTTATTTATCGGCGCCGAAAGAACGCCACATGCAATACCTTGAAAGCAAGCAATTGAGTGCTTGGTTGCAACGTTTTGAAGTATGGGTGATGCATCACAGTAAATTAATTTATGCCTTTTGGGGTATACTGTTGTTGGTGTCCATTTGGGGTATGCTTCGCTTAAAGAGTGAAGGGCATGTGGTGGACGATTTGCCGAAGGATGATAAATTGTATACCGATTTAAAATATTTCGAATCGAATTTTCATGGGGTTATTCCGTTGGAAATTGTAATTGATACAAAAAAGAAATCGGGGGCAACTTCATTGGGCACCATTAAGAAACTCGATGAATTGGCCGATGTGTTGAAAGCATATCCTGAATTTTCGAAACCGCTTTCGATGGTGGAAGCCATTAAGTTTGCGCGCCAAGCCTACTACGATGGCGATAGCAACAGTTATGCCGTACCCACCGGTTTTGATATTGCATTTTTATTGCCTTATTTGAAAATGAAAGCCGCCCCGGGAAGCAATACTACCATGAGTCGTTTGGTGAGTTCCTTTACCGATAGTTCGCGCCGGTATGTACGCATGAGCGTGAACATGGCCGATGTAGGTTCTGCCGTATTGCCCGGTATGCTCGATAGCATTAAACAACAAGCCAATGGCATTTTCGATACTAGTCGATATACATTGACCTATACCGGAACGGGTGTGGTATTTTTAGAAGGCAGTAAGTTCATTATTAATAGTTTGGTGGACAGTATCGTATTGGCCTTGTTGATGATTATTGCCTGTATGGCTTTCTTGTTCCGCAACACCCGCATTGTAATTATTTCTATTCTTACGAATATGATACCCTTGGTGATTACCGCGGGCGTGATGGGGCATACGCATATACCTTTGAAGCCGTCTACCGTATTGGTATTCAGTATTGCGTTAGGTATCGCGATTGATGTAACCATTCGTTTCTTGGTGAACTACAAGCAAGATTTACCGGTATATCATTACAATATTGCCGATACGGTGAAAGCCACCATTCGCGAAACGGGCTTGAGTATTATTTATACCTCGCTTATTTTAACGGCGGGCTTTGTGGTGTTCTTGGTATCGCAATTCGATGGTACGAAAGCCTTGGGTTATTTAACGGCCTTAACCTTGTTCTTGGCCATGATGACCAACCTCACCATTTTACCGGCTTTATTGATTCATTTCGATAAGCAAAAGAAAAAGGACTAACGCCAAATGGCATGTAAGACATCCACACTGCGAAGCGCTTGCATATCGGGGTGATGCCATTGCACAAAACGTAAGACCAATTGTAATAAATGGAATCGGCGTTCGCCCGAAGTTTTAAACTGTAAACCCTCTTGCAATAAGGTGTGCAATTCCAAGGCATCTTGGGCTGAACTTACCCGCATATGATCCGTACCGGCATAAGGAATGAAATTGCCGTTTTCAATATCGAAAATATGGCCTTCTTCGAAATTCGAAACATCGATACCAAAGCCCATTTGTTGACATAAACGCAAACTAAAAACCAAGGGCGTATTGGCGGCGGCCAACGAAGCATGGGCATCCAATTGCATGAAATTCGAGTATAAGAATTCGAATAATTCGGGGTGGGCTTCTTCTTCGGTAATTAAACGATAGGCCAGTTCGACCATAAACAAAGCCACCGAATTTTTTAAAGGCTCTTGTTGTATGCCCTGATAAATATAGGCCGGTTTAAATTCTTTAATGCGCTGCAAGTTTTTGCCGGGCTGATGATACACCACCATATCGAGCAAGGAAGTCGGTTGCAATACATTGGCTTTGGCCCCGCCTTTTTTATCGGAACGAACGCCTTGCACCATATAGTGCTGAATACCGTAACGCTCGGTATACACCGTAAGAATTAAACTGGTATCGCCGTATTTCACGCTACGCAGAACAATTCCTTTGGTCGATTGAATCATGGGGCGATGAGCGGCTTAGCGAGCGTCGAAATCAATTACCACGCGTTCGCTGGTGGGGTGGGCTTGGCACGTTAATACAAAACCGTTTTCCACTTCGTCGGGTTCAAGGGCATAGTTCAAGGCCATATCCACCGAACCTTCTACCACTTTGGCGCGACAAGTACAACATACACCACCCTTACACGCAAACGGTAAATCGGCGCCTTGTTTCAAGGCCGCATCCAGGATGGTTTCGCCGCCAAAGGCTAAATCGAATTCCATACTGCGGTCGTCTACCTTAATGGTTACACGACTCATTTTACCGGCATCGGCGGCATGTTTTTCTTTGTAAGCCGCTTGTTGTTGTTTCGAAGTATCGGAACTGAATAATTCAAACTTCACGCGTTCGGCCGGAACCCCTTTATCGCTCAACCAACCTTTCACGTCTAAAATCATGGCTTCGGGTCCGCAAAGAAAATATTGATCTACTTCCTCCAACGATAATAAAGCCCCAAACAATTGATCGCATTTATCACAGCCAATTCGTCCGTAATGCAAATCGGATTCTAATTTTTCGCGACTCAATACATGAATCACTTGCAAGCGTTCCGTGTATTTATTTTTCAGGGCTTCAATATCTTCTTTAAAAATAATAGAAGCTACCCGTTGATTACCGTAAATGAGGGTGAAGCGGCTATTCGGCTCTTGGGCCAACAGCGTTTTCATAATGCTCATCATGGGTGTAATACCACTGCCCGCGGCGAAGGCCACCACGTGGCGGTTTTGCGCGGCATCGGGTTTGAACATGAAATTCCCCATGGGCGGCATGGTTTCCAAAACATCGCCTACCTTCAATTCGGTATTGGCCCAATTCGAGAAACGCCCGTGTTCAACGGCTTTCACGGCAACACGCAATTCCCCTTCGTGGGGCGCACTGCAAATGGAATAAGAACGACGCAATTCTTCGCCCCCAATCGTTTGTTTAAAGGTGATGTATTGTCCGGCTTGATACACGAAATCCGCACGATCGGCTTCCGGAATTTGCAAAGCGATAGAGACACAAGAATCGGTTTCGCGACGAATATCGCTTACGCGTAAAGCATAAAATTGTTTGGCTGCCATGAACTATAAATGGAGGCCAAAGATAAACTAAACTCCTCGATTGTCTTCGCTATCCAATAAGGCCGCCTTTTTCATTTCGGCCGCCAAGGCACAACCCAAATACCGTTCAATGAGTTCGTGCACCAGGTAAATGATGGGCGTAGCCAATAAGGCCACCACAAATTTGTAGGTATACCCCACCAAGGCAATGGCCAAAACCTTAGGAAAACTCCAACCTTGCCCCACATAAAACGCTATAAAAATCACCACAAAACTATCCACCCACTGCGATACCAAGGTAGAACCCGTGGCCCGCAACCAAATTTTTCCTTCGCCGGTAACTTGTTTAATGCGATGAAAAATCGCCACATCCAACAATTGTCCAATTAAAAACGCCGCCACCGAACCGGCAATAATCCAAAGTCCTTGACCAAACAAGGCTTCAAAGGCCTTTTGCATATCGGGTACGCCTTTATTGGCATTCACGCCAATCCACCAATCGGCCGGACTCAATAACATAGCACCATACACGGCGGCGAAGGCCATGATGATTAAACTTACGGTGAGGTACGATAGAAACCTAACGCCCTTCATGCCGTAGTATTCATTAATAATATCGGTCATAATAAAGACCACGGGCCATAATAAAACCCCGGCGGTGAGCTGAAAGGAGAGGTTTTGTTCGCCCAAGAGCGAAAACGACACGGGATTTAAGCCCAAGGTTTTTTCTAATGAAAATATTTTCCCACCAATGAATTCCGCAATCAGGGCATTGCTGATGAAGAGTCCGCACAATACCAAGAAAAGTCGGTTGGCCTTATTGGCTAAAAGGGTTCGAATCATTGGCACTAAGGTACATGTTGCCTCGCGTTTCGTGCAACTTTTTAATTTCAAATTCGCGGTTTTGGCGCGTGTTTAACCCCTATATTTGCGTTCTATTCTTAATCGTTTTATGAAAAAAATTACCTTATTTGTTCTCCTCTTGGCCGCTCGCTTGGTGGCCAGTGCCGATGAAGGGATGTGGATACCCATGTTGGTATCGCAAAATTTTGAGGCTATGCAACGGGCCGGTTTGAAGCTTACGCCCGAGCAGATTTACAGCATCAACAACAGTTCGATGAAAGATGCCATTGTGCATTTTGGTGGCGGTTGTACCGGCGAAATGATTTCGTCGAAAGGTTTGTTGCTTACCAATCACCACTGCGGTTACGGTAATGTGGCTGCCCTCAGTACGGTAGAGAAGAATTATTTAATGAACGGGTATATGGCCAAATCCTTATCGGAAGAATTGCCTTGCGCCGGTTTATCGGTGAAATTTTTATTGCGTATTGAAGATGTTACGGACCGCGTAAACACCTTCTTGGGTAAAGCTTACGGTAAAGAAATGGAAACCCGTTTGGAAGAAATTTCAAAAGAAATTACCAAAACCGCCAATGAGAACGGCACCTACGAATGCGATGTGAAATCGTACTTCGCCGGCAACAAATATTTATTGTTGGTGTATCAACGCTTCACCGATGTTCGTTTAGTTTCCGTACCCCCTGAAAATTTAGGAAAGTTCGGTGGCGATACCGACAACTGGATGTGGCCTCGCCATACTTGCGATTACAGCATGTTTCGCGTTTATGCCAATAACGACAATAAACCGGCTCCGTACTCGGCCAATAATCGTCCCTACGAACCACGCCATCATTTACCCGTTTCATTGAAAGGCGTGAAAGAAAACGATTACGCTATGGTGATGGGTTATCCCGGTCGCACCACGCGCTACTTGCCTTCGTATGGGGTCGATTTAGCCATCAATGTAACCAACCCGTCTATTGTAAAAATTCGCGACAAGCGTTTGGCCATCATGCGCGAAGAAATGGAAAAAGATCCGGCCGTTGATTTAGCGTATGCGTCTTCGTATGCGCAAATTGCGAATTACTGGAAGTATTTCATTGGACAAACCGAGCAGTTGAAAAACTTGAATATTCTTGGACAAAAGCAAAAAGAAGAAGCTGCTTTCCAACAATGGGCGAATGCCGATTATCGCAAAGGGAAAAAAGTATTGTCCGATTTCCAACGCGCTTATGCCGATTATCAGCCTTATGCCAAGCATCAAATTTTTTACCGTGAAGCCTTTATGGCCCCTTCGTTGACTAAAATTGCCATGGGCTTTTCGACCATTGAATCGGCCTTGAAAGCAGAGGTTAGTACCGATTCGATTGAGAAATTATGCAAGCGCGTAGCCAATATGCGTAGAATGAATTTGAGTGGCATGAACGAAGCCTTAGACCGTAAAGTGTTCTCGGCCTTGAATTTGATGTATTACCAAGATGTACCGAAGGCCCAACATCCTGACGTATTCACCAAGGAAATTTTTGGTCGCTTTGGCACTGAAAATTGGCAAAAAACCTTCGATGATTATACCGATTACGTGTATTCAAAAACCGCTTTGTTAGACAGTGCTCGATTTACATCATTGTGCAATGCCGCCAATATTGCCGAGCTCATGAACGATCCGGCCATTGTGCATGCCTTGAGTGTGATGAACAATTACAAAGAATTCTATCAACCTAAAATTGATGCTTTCAATTACGAAAACGCCGAATTGAGTCGCGCTTACCAAGGGGCTTTATTGGAAAAGAATAAAGACAAACAAATGTACCCCGATGCGAATTCAACCATGCGTTTGACTTATGGTCACGTAAAATCGTATTCGCCCAAAGATGCCATTTCGTTTAACTATTATACGGTGGCTGAAGGTTTGTTGGAAAAATACAAAGCCGGCGATAAAGAATTCGATTTACAACCTTATATCGTAGAGTTGTTGAAGAACAAAGATTACGGTCCGTATATCGATAAAGAAATTGGTAGTTTGGTAACCTGCTTCATTACCAACAACGATATTACCGGGGGGAATTCCGGTAGTCCCGTAATCAATGCCGATGGCGAACTCATTGGTTGTGCTTTCGATGGTAACTGGGAAGCCATGAGTGGCGACATCGCCTTCGATACGCGTTTCAAACGCACCATTTGCGCCGATATCCGCTACATCATGTGGGTTATGGACAAAGTGCTTGGTGGTCGTTACTTGATGGATGAAATGAGCATCCGCAACTAAGTTCATTTAAAACAAACAATTAAAAAGCGACCGATTAATATCGGTCGCTTTTTTATACTCCTACTCTTACTGTTTCTCCTACTCCTACTATTCCTCTACTCCTACTGTTCCAACTTCTCATTTAAGAAAACGCATGCGTTTTCTCTACATTGTTTTCATTTTCTTTTTTGAAGCGCATCGGCCTAGCTTTATTCATCACCCGTCGTGCTTTCCGCGCTGCATGGCAGCCTGCTCCAATCACGGCTATTGGATCATCGTCCGATACATTCTTCAACATCTACAACACTCGCATCCGCTTTGTTTCTCGCTTTGATTTTCCGCGGGCGGCCACGAGGGCACGCCCCTACGAATACACTCGCATCCGCTTTGTTTCTCGCACTCACTTTATTGGGTTTTGCCGACTATCCCAAAAATCAAGAATTCTAATTTGTTTACCTTTCAATTGATAAATCAAAAAATAATGCTTGATGATTTTAATACGGATATTCGGAATATTCGTTGGTTTCCCTATTTCGGGGAAATATTGAATAATCGCAATAGCCAATTGAATTAATACACGTAACTTCTTACTGTATGTATTAGAACCATTTCGTTGATTCCAGTAGGCAAATATTTTATTTCGGTTACGTATAGCTTGCTTAGACCAAACTACTTCAACCATTGGTCTAAATCATTTTCAGATTGACGATGAGTAACATACTCGCCTTTGTCCATATCAAGGGCAATGTCATTCAATGTTTTTTCTTGCTCTTCATTCAACTTATAATGTTTTCCCGAGGGTAATGCATCATGAAGTATACGATGAATTTCTTCTAACAAGAACGCATCGTCTAATGATTCAATTTTGTTTAAAATATCTTTTTTCAAGTTGGCTACTGTCATGGTATAAATTTTATCAAATTTAATACCTTTCATTGAAAATTTATAGAATACATCCGCTGAGTCCCCTTCGGGAGACCTCAGCGGGGAAAAACAGAGCGAGTGCGAGTAAGCGGATGCGACCACAATCTTGAATTTAAGGATGGCCTGAGAAAAATAGCGTGAAGAAAATGACGATTTTTATCGCAGAAATAAAAACACAATTAAACCGAAAAATAAAGTTCCTCAGTTTGGTTCTATCTACCGGAGCCTAATGATTTGATGACGATGCATAGCTTCTTTATTTCCGATAAAAATTGACATTTTTAGCTATATTTCGAATGCCTTGAAAAAATCAGTGCAAGTAACGAAGCGAAAGCGAGTGGCTAGCCTCAAAACCTCTGTGAAAACACCTCAATCCCTCTGTGATAAAAAATGGTATTGTGTAGAGCTAGGGCATGCCCTGGCTCTACAACACTCGCTTACGCATTGTTTCTCGCTCTTACTTTATCGGGCGAATTCAATTCGCCCCTACAACAACCACTCGCACCCGCTTCCTCGCACCCGCTCTGATTTTGGCATGCCCTGGCTCTACAACACTCGCTTACGCATTGTTTCTCGCTCTTACTTTATCGGGCGAATTCAATTCGCCCCTACAATCCTCCAATTACAAATCTAAATTTTCGTACACAATCGCCGCACCTTGTCCAACCCCAATACACATGGTGGCTAAACCATAACGCACCTTGCGCTTCCGCATTTCATGCAATAAGGTAGTCGAAATTCGAGCCCCGCTACAACCCAAGGGATGCCCCAACGCAATGGCCCCACCATTCACATTCACGATGCTCGGATCGATATTTAATTCTTGCATACAAGCCAAACTCTGCGAGGCAAAGGCCTCATTCAATTCCACCAAGCCAATATCGTTGATGCTGAGTCCCGCCCGTTGTAAGGCCTTCTTCGTGGCCGGTACCGGACCAATACCCATCACCGCCGGATCTACCCCGGCTATGGCCATACTACGCACAATAGCCATGGGTTGCACATCAAAACGTTTTACGGCATCATCGTTCGCCAATAACAAGGCAGCCGAACCATCGTTAATACCACTGGCATTACCGGCCGTTACCGTACCGTCTTTCTTAAAGGCCGGTTTTAATTCGGCTAATTTTTCTATTGGACTCAAACGCGGATGTTCATCTTTTTCAAACATCATGGTTTTGCCTTTTCCTAATGCCACTTCTACCGACATCAACTCATCGGCAAAGCGATTTTGTTGGTGGGCTTTATCGTATTTCAATTGACTATTATACGCAAATTCATCTTGTGCTTGACGCGATATGTTCCAACGCTCAGCCACATTCTCGGCTGTTTCGCCCATGCTGTATGGATGATACAAGGCCGACAAAGCCGGATTAATAAATCGCCATCCAATCGACGTATCGAATATATCTACCTTACGCGCAAACGGGGTATCGTTCTTGCCCATTACAAACGGAGCACGCGTCATGCTTTCTACACCGCAAGCAATCATCACATCGCCATCGCCACAACGCAAGGCCCGCGAGGCATCCATAATAGCTTGCAAGCCCGAAGCGCATAAACGATTTACCGTATTACCCCCTACTGAAATGGGCAAACCGGCCAATAACAAGGCCATACGGGCCACATCACGATTATCTTCTCCGGCCTGATTCGCACAACCCGCAATAACATCTTCAATGGCATTCACATCCACCTTTTCATTCCGAGCCATCAAGCCTTTCAGTACCATGCCCAATAAATCGTCGGGACGAACAGTACTCAAGGAGCCGGAAAACTTACCGATGGGTGTACGAAGGGCATCTAAAATATACGCGTGTTGCATGGTATTATTCAATTAGAATGTCAAAGATAAGCCCTGCTTATGGCTTACCATAAAAAAAGAAAGTCTCCCGAAACCGAGAGACTTTCCAAGCATTAATGTTAGAAAATTAGCGAATGGTAAAATGATTATTAATCCATAACCAGAATGAACCATCCCACAAGAAGGCCAAAATGAACCAGAAGAACAAGGTCAACGGAATCAAAATAGTCAAAATCATGTTCTTTACTTCATCGCCTAAGTGCATGAATACCTTCACAATGTAGGCCGCTTTGAAAATGGTCAACAAAATGAAAATGGTATTGATGAGGGTTTTAGGCATGTGGTTGAAATGGCTGTATAATCCCAAAGCCACTTCCACTATGGTAACTACCGATAAAATAGCGGTAACCATCCATATTTTTTTCACTTTCGCTTTACTCGAATCCGAGTTTTTGTCTTCAACATGACTAATGTTATAGAGACGGGATTGATCGCTTTCGTAATCGCTGAAATGCATAATATCGTTCGTTTAAATCGTTTGAAATTAAAAAATTAGAGCAGGTAGAAACAAGTGAATACAAATACCCATACGAGGTCTACAAAGTGCCAATACAAACCAACTTTCTCTACCATTTCGTAGTGACCGCGTTTTTCGTATGTACCGTTGATGGTATTCAATAAAATAATGATATTCAATACCACCCCTGAAGCTACGTGGGCACCATGGAAACCGGTGATGCTGAAGAAGAAGTTGAAGAACTTATGCGCTGCTGCCGCACCTTCGCTAGCCACTAAAGCCGGTGCAATATCTTTTCCGAAGAAATGCGGTAAGTTTTCAGCATAAGGAATTACCCCATTGGCATCGGGAGCAAAAGAACCCCACAAATTACCAATATGATGATGCAAGTGCATCCATTCCCAAGCTTGGCACGACAAGAAGGCAATACCCCCTACAATCGTCCACAACATCCATTTAATAACCCCGGCGCGGTCGCGGCAATGACCGGCATGCACCGCCAATACCATCGTAACCGAACTCAAGATGAGGATGAAGGTCATCAAACTTACAAAAGCCATGGGTGCACCACCATTGGGGGCAAACCAAGGGAAAGAAGCAAACACTTCATTCGGATTAGGCCATAAGGCACTGAAAAAACGAGTGGTTCCATAGGAAATCAAGAAGGCTCCGAAAGTGAAAGCATCACTCATCAGGAAGTACCACATCATAATTTTACCATAACTCAGGTTGAAGGGGCTTTGTCCGCCACCCCACGCTTTCTTCTTATCAACTGCAACTGCGCTCATAGAAACTGTCTGCTTATTTTTGGTTTAAATAGAAAAAGATGAACAAATATAGCCAAAGGATATCAACAAAGTGCCAATAGGTGCCTAAAATTTCAAGTCCGGTAGCTGTATAGACCTTTTTAGAGGTTCTAAACCGCATCATGAGGTAGTATACTACCATCGCAATAACCCCACCCAACATGTGTAATAAATGCACAATCGATATCACATAAATGAAACTGCCCGATACCCCTTCGGCGGTCGACGCCAAGGTGATACCGGCCTGGTGCATCTCCACAAAGCCCCAAAACTGGAGCACCATAAACAATACGCCTAAAAACGTAGTTAAACCAAAAAGCGCTTTATACCGCGGCATTTCACGGTTTTTAAAGGCTTTAATGGTCAATATCATGGTGATGCTGGAAAGAATAACCACAATCGACGAAATCCAAAATGCCGTTGGCATCGTGAACAACAACCAATTGCCTTGGGCTTTTCGAACCAAAAAGGCACTAGTCCAACCACCAAACATCATGCACAAGCTGGCAATGGCAATCCACATCAATAATTTATGCGGATGAATTTTTTGGCGTTGCGAAGAAACGGTACTCATAAAATTTTAATTTCAGCCTACAAAAGTCTGCTGAATTGTGCGCAAATTTAATAAGCAATTGCTTTGCCACATAGAAAAAATCAGCGAAGCTGCTCAATTTGTTTCGTGTAGGACTTTTCACCTTGTTGCAAGCGTAAAAAATAGTGCCCGTTTGCCCCATAATCGGCCCGAACTTCATACCGCGTTTGCCCTTGCAATAGGCGTTCATCCACCTTGCGGCCCATCGCATCGCAAACCACAAAACGCCATGCTTCCGTATTGGGCGTTTCAATAAAAAAAACATCCTTGTAAAGACTCGGATAAATACGTAGTCCTTCCGGCGAAGCCAAACCCTGATTTAACCCATTAGGCTGAACACAAGTATACCCCAACGAACACCATACCTGCGGTGTACTGCTTTGCGCCGTATAACCCGTTGCCGATAAATACACATTAAACGGACCCATGGGTTGGGCCATAATATTTACCGCTTTGCGGGTATGATTGGCTACGGTGTAATAATTTGGACTCCATACCACCAAACTATCGGCACAATAGGCCATGTTTTTTCGTGTATGCGCCAACATGGTTTTATCGTTGGCCACTAAAAAGCCACAATCGTAAGGTTGCATGGTCATTATACTGCCATACAAACTATTATCGTGGAAACTTTGACTATACGGGGTTTGACGAGCCGATAAAAAGTTACCGTTCGAATCTAAGCCCAAAATAAAATTCCGATTCTGTCCATCGGGCACCACATAAATTTCATCGGCACTGCCCACCGCAAAGGCTTGAACCCGACCCGAAAGTTTTTCTTTAATCCAACGAATATTCAATTGGGCATCGAGCCGTATTAAAGCATGCTCGTACCCCGAATTATACACCAAGGCCTGGTATTGCCCCGATGGCGTAGGTTCCAAACGCATAAACTCATATTCATCGTATCCTATCATATTCGAATCGACCATATAATACATGGCTTGCAACGGATTCCCGGCCGTATCTAATTTCAACCAAGTAGGGCGTTTGGGAGCCCAACCCACCACACTCCCCGAATGATAATGATAACCGGCCGCCAATAATTGCCCCTGATACCATTGTAAATCATTAAATTTCACATACGAAGGCGACCAATCGGCCATGGTGTATTGTTTCGTCCATTGCAATTGCCCATTCGCCGTGCAACGCGTCAATACGGCTTTCGCACTATCGTTGATGGTATTGATGGCATAATTGCCCAATAAATAAAATCCGCCCGATGGTATAGGCAATATCTTTTTGTAAGAAACAATATTCGCCGTCACTTGAAAATTCCGATTCCATACTTGCGTAGCCGTCGTATCGAATTCAAAGAGCATATGATTAATACTGCCATCGCATAAGTACATCAGCATATGCCCATTATCCATACACACCGCCGCTATACTGCTAATATTACCCAAATAAACAGGCGAACGCGATTCCGCTTGCAATACCCCTTGCCGGTTGAAATAACGCACCACAATATGGTCGTCGGGACAATTCACTTGGTGCGTGAGGGTATAAAAACCCTTATTGGCTGTGGGCACCACATGAAAGGCTCGTTCGGTAAGCGACAACATAAATTGCTCTTGAGCAAACACCGTCGAAGCCATAAAAAGGAAAAGGACTAACGCGTAAAATCGAACATGCATCATTGTACCATAAGACCAATGCACACGCCAAAGGGTTGGCACTTAAGTCCATTTCATTTGTAACTGATGTTGTACATTGCTTGCTTATAAATAAGTAGAGTATTCATGCGCATTGGAATTATGGGCGCCATGCCCGAAGAAATTGATGGTTTGTGGCAAAATATGCAAGACTATCGGACAGAAGAACATGCCGAACGCACATTTCATATTGGCAACATCGAAGGCCTTGAATTGGTGGTGGTGTTCTCGCGTTGGGGCAAGGTGGCCGCGGCCAGTACCGCCGCTACCTTATTGCACCGCTTCGGCGTAAGCCATATTATTTTCACCGGGGTGGCCGGCGCCCTCTCCCCCCTATTGGAACAAGGCGATTTGGTATTAGCCCAACGCTTAATTCAATACGATATGGACGCTCGCCCCATGATGCCCCAATTTGAAATTCCCTTAATTGGCAAAACCTATTTTGAACCCGACAACTTTTTGTTGCAGACGGCCAACAAAGCCTTTCTCGAAATACAAGAAGATTTACAAGCGCTTCACCCCAAACAACAAGTGCCACGCTTAATGCAAGGCGATATTGGCAGTGGCGATCGCTTCATTGGTTCGCATGCCGCTAAAGAAGCGTTGCTTCGTGCATTACCCGAATTGCTTTGCATTGAAATGGAAGGGGCGGCCGTGGCTCAAGTTTGTTACGAACATCAAATTCCATTCTTAGTGATGCGTACCATCTCCGATGCCGCCAACGATACCGCCGCCGATGATTTCCCGCACTTTGTAAAACACGTCGCCGGACCCTATGCCACCCATTGGCTCATGGCTATGCTGCGCCAATTATCGGCTTAAATTTCAAGTTTCTTTTTTGGGTCATCATCGTCCGATTCTTTCTTCATCGCAATTGCGTCGCACACGGAAGCGGCAAGAAGGACTTCATCGCCGCTTTAAATTCATACAACTCTAAACCATGCCAACGCCTTTCATTTATCAAGATCCCGGATTCGCATTGGGTAATTTCATCAATTTAACACCGGGCATAAAACGTTTATCTGAAATAGCACAAACTAAAATTGATGTGCATTTTGCCACTCCTTTTGTTAAAGCATGTTTCACAGATTGTCCATTCATTCATTTCGTTGAGGAGCTAAACCGTCCATTCACTTATTCCTCAAGAATGGTCAACCAAGTAATACCCGATTATCAATATTGTTTTAAAAATTTAACCGGAGAAGATTGGTCCAAACAGTATCATACCTATATCGATACCGCCCATGAAATTCCAATGCATCAAGAACCCTATCTTTTGCTTTTAAATGGATTAGCCGGAATATCCTTGAACGATTCAGATCCTAAACCTTTTTGGTTTGGTAAAAAAGAAATTAGTGAAGCGTATTTTATTCAAATCAAAAATCAAAGTAATTTGCCCATATACTTCACGGGTTCTGCATCCGATTTAAAACAAAATCCGTGGATAGCGCAAATAGCCAATAAAATCAGTATTGGCAATATTCGGGAATCCCTTGCCTTGGTTCGCGATGCTACTAAAATTATAGCAAACGATACAGGACTAGCCCATGCCGCAGGTGCCATGAACAAGGAAATGCTCATTTTATGGAAAGATACCCCTTTTGAAAAAAATAAAAATCCGGGCATTAGAACGACCTATGCACAAAAAAACGTTTGGGAACAATGCATTTCATCTTTTCTGTTGAAATAATTTACCAATAAAAAAAGTCCGCACAAGGGCGGACTTTTTAATTTGATTTGAATAAAAAGTTACTACTGCTTCGTTACTTTCAACAACGCTTTTACTTCATGGTTCTGTGTGGCTTTAATGAAATACAAACCACTATTTACATTGCTTAAGCTGATTTGAATTTGATTATTACCCATTAAACTTTGTGTAGCAATTTCTTGCACTTTGCGACCGGCAATATCCAATACTTCAATCGTCATCGGGGCTTCTTCTGAAGCTACGAATTCTATATTCACCACATCGTTAGTTGGATTCGGATACACCGACCAAGTGGTATTGGCAGTATTGAAATTCGCTAAGGCCGGACCACCATCGGTTAAGAATTGACCTACCGCCGAAAATACACTCATAGCATTCAAGGTAGTGGCCGCTGTACACGTAGTACGAATACGATAATCGTACCAAGTACCCGCTTGTAAATTATTGAAGGTACGTGAGTTCGATGCAGTGGATGCACCACCGGCTTGAGCCCATGTAGATGTGCTTGGTTTCATTTGAACAAAATACAATGCCCCATTATTAGCGGCTGTCCAATTGAATGTAACGCCGGTATTGCCGGTTACCAAATGTGAAATATTAGTAGGTGCTTGACAAACAGGTAATGGTGTAGCGGCCGTAGTGGTAAATTCACCTACCGTTGTAAATGAACTATTCAAGGAATTACTACACAATGAACGTAAGCGGTATTCATACGTGGTATTCGCCGATAAGCCGGTGAAGGTATGCGAAGTACCGGCCACACTGGTACCACCCCATACACCCGTGTTTTTCAATCGGAATTGCACTTGGGTATTTTGGGCTGAAGCCGCTTTAGTGAAACTCAAGGTAACGCTATTTGAGGTTGGTGTGGCTGTTAGAGCCGTGGGTTGAGCGCACGTAAGCGGAATACAGGCTTGTCCCCATTTCGGATACAAAGTAGAATCTGTCCATTGGGTTGCTACAACATCAAAATCACTCGGTTTAGTTGAAATTTTTTCAACACACCACATCGATAGATTTTGATTAAACGACGTATCGTATACAAACATGAGATCCATACTGATTACATTGGAAACATCCCAATTGTTCAAAGGTTGATTAAACTGGTAGCAAAAAGCGAACAAACCATACATATTGTCTACTTTCGAAACATTCCAGTTATTGAGCGGTTGGTTGAATGTTACAGCAAAAGCAAAGGCAATAAACAGCGTCTTTACATTCGAAACATTCCACGAGTTCAAGGGTTGGTTGAATGATGTAGCAAAATAGAAGGTGGCAAACATGGAATCGACATTCGTTACATTCCAGGTTGATATATTCGGATCATTGAAATTTCCAGCTCGATAAAACGCAAAAGACAAATTTGTGACTGTTGAGGGCAAATAGTTAGGCACTTCAATCAGATTAGAAGCTCCGGCAAATGCCCCTTCAAGCGAGGTTAAGCCTAAATTAGCCCAATTGGTTACCCGAATCAAATTATTCAACATACTATCTTCATTATTAAAAACTGCTCCTAAACCAAAATGGGTAGCTGTACCATAAATAGTTACTGTATATAAACCGGTATCGGCATATACATGTTGATAAAGGGCCGATGATGTTGCACTGGTATCGGATCCATCGCCCCAATGAATGGTGCAATTATTAATTCCAGGTAAGGGAACATACGCGGCATCGTGTAAGGAATCGATATGGTATTGCAATACCATACTCGGTTGTGGTGGGCCGGCTACGGCCTGCAGTTGTCCAAAAAATTGAAAAAGCGTGCTCAATAAAAGCACAGCCCATAAACTTGGGCGAAAAAGGGTGTTGTTTTTTTTCATATAAAAAGATAGAATTGAAAGAAGGATTGAATTTGGATGAATGTCTGTTCGCAAAACAATGCCTGTTACATAAATCCTAAATTCGAGTAAACATAGCCTAATTAATCTACAATTCATGAATTTTATTCTACTTTTTAATGTAAGTACACTAATAATCATCTCAACTAATTTTGGGACCAATTTCAATGGATATGCATTGAAAATGTATTCAATTAAATAAGTCCGCACATTGGCGGACTTTTTAATTGATATGAATGAAGAGCAAATTAAGGCTTCGTTTGCTTAAATATTGTTCATACGAGGCCTTCAAAAAAACGTGGCTACCATAACTAAATGATGTACAACATGGATGATGGCGATGATTTTATTGTATCGTTGAGGGGCTGCCGGGGCTGGCGGGCGCCGACGCAGGAGGCGGTACCGCATCCCGCATTCGCGGTGCGGTACGGAAGCGAAGCGGACCCCAAAGGCACCGGATAATGGCTGAAGAAAGTGGTTCGATGAAAGCCCCAAAAAAGCTACTGCTGAATATAGACTTTCGAGCAATAGGTACCACCGTCTGTACTGAGTTGAATGGTATAGAGTCCGGCGGTAATAGAAGGTAATTTAAGGGCATAGTTGGGTGCATGGTATTGGCTCAACGAAACCTCTTGCATAACACGACCGAACATATCGCAAATGCGAAGGCGTTGGGCTTGTTGTGTGGCAGGCAAATCGATATAAAGCCAATCGTTGGCGGGGTTCGGATATACACTTAACGGTTGTTGAACGAAGTTGTTGACTCCTAAGCCACTCACCATAACATTACGGCACAATTGATTGGAACAAGGTTGGTTATTGGCATTGGTACCACTTAAGGTTAAACACACATTATAGTTGCCATTGGCGGCATAAGTATGTGTAGGGTTAGGCAAGGAAGAAGTACCGCCATCGCCGAAATTCCAAGCATAAGTAACAGTAGAACAACCGGTACAAGTGCCTGTGCTGGTGTATTGCACTACATTCACATTGTTCACATTGGTAAAGTTTGAAACGGCGGTGCAATTGGGAATACCGGCAATGGTGATGCTCATGCAAGTATCATCAACACAAGTGCCTACATTCATAGAATCCATGCCCGTGGTGGTTAAGCAAACGGTGTATGTTCCGGGCGCGGCATAGGTATGCGTGGGCGAGGGGGTATTGTTGGTTGGACTACCATCGCCAAAATCCCATACATAGGAGGTAATGGCACAATTAAAACAAGTTGAATTATTGGTGAAGGAAGCGGTTTGGGCATTGATGCTGCTGGTATAAGATGCCGTTGAATTACAAGGTGCCGGATTAGCCACTACAGAAATTGCTTGACACGATGTATTGGAACACGTTGTGCTATTGGCGGCTACGCCATTTACGGTTAAACAAACATTGTAAAAACCGGGGGTGGCATAGGTATGGTTCACATTGGCCGATGCATTGCTTAGAATGGTGCCATCGCCAAAATCCCAGGTATAGGTTTGGGTGGCACAATTAATGCAAGTTCCACTGCTAATGAAATTGTATTGGAGTCCGTTGTTCACAAAAAAGAAACCGGCTTGTGCGGTACAGTTAGTAGGTAATCCGCCAATATAAATGCTATCGCAGAAGGTACATGGAATGGGTGTAGGATTACCCAACATCGACAAGTAACGGGTTAAACAAACATTGTACACACCTGGATTGGCATAGGTATGTTGGGCGGTTGGTGGAACAGGAATAACTTGAAGAATGCTGTTACCATCGCCAAAATCGATACGAACACTATCGAGTGAATATATCAATGCAATAGGCCACAAGTAGGATAAGGTAGTGGTATTACCTACTTCAACATGGCTATAAGCACATTGGGCATTGGCTTTCTGAAAAAAACCTAACAAAATAAATAGTACGAATAGTATACTTTTTTTCATGCCATAAATATAAAGTAGAAACATGAAAAAAGGTTTAGCGATTAAATAAAAACAGGCTCACCGATTAAAATGAGCCTGCTTTTGAAATAAAAAACACCTATTATGGTTTCTTAAATGCTGTTGTTTACTTGGTTACGACTTCGAGCACAAATATGCACTATTCACATGATGATGTTATTACATAAATAGTTCATCTTGTTGCATAACCTGTAAAATAAATCCCGACCTGAGGGGTCGGGATTTATTAGAACAATAAGCCATTAATTAGTGTCCCTTTTGAAAGCGACCCGTATGAACCAATTGGCCATCGCGATAAACACTTACGGTGTACATAGCCACCGGCAAGTGACTAATATCGACCGGAATATTGTTCATGCCGGTTTGAACCGAAGCACTAATCGCTTTTACCGTTCTACCGGTGGCATCCATCAACTTGATGTCTAAGGCATGCGCCCGATCGGTATTCACTTGAATATGAATATCGGTAGTGGCCGGATTTGGATATACTTGAACGGTAGTTTCGAATGGCGATTTACGCAATGAGATAACTTCATTATGCAAGTTGCGCGTACCATCGATACCTAATACCCAAAGGCGATACTGATTCAATCCGTAAGGGGCATTGGTATGCAAGCTTTGATAATCGAGCATCATTTCACTATTGCCATCGACGGCTTTAGTTGGTACCGTTGCCAATGTCATGAATGGATTATTACCAATACGATGTTCAATTTCGAACGATTTCACTTGCCATTCGCTGATGGTATTCCAAGTTAATACAGCATCGCCATCTTCGTTTAATACCCCATTTACATTCACCATAGAAGCCAAGGCATTGGTATTTTCTTTGGCTGAAACTGTTGTGAATGAACCATAAGTATAGGCGCTCATATCGGCATTACTGCACGATGAACGAACACGATACTGGTAGGTGGTATTAGGCGTTAAACCACCAATAAAACGCACGGTGGCCGGCGTGTTGCCATAGCTTACCCAAGCTTGGAACGGCGTAAAGTACAATTCAGCATTATAGCTGATGGCCAATACATTGTTCCAACTAATGGTAGCTGAGTTCGACGTTACTACCGGTGTATTGAGTGTTACGCTTGGGCAACCACTGTTGGTGGTTAAACTAGCCGTAACCCAATTACTGATATCGCCATTTTTACAAATGGAACGGATACGGTATTCGTAGG
>JBPCSZ010000011.1:0-9789 GCA_051006655.1 Chitinophagaceae bacterium | reverse complement strand
GAATGGGTATTGCAAATTGCCGACCAAGGTCCCGGTATACCCGATGAAGAAAAGAAACGCATTTTCGATAAGTTCTACCGCATGGGCGATGAACAAACCCGACTCAGTAAAGGAACCGGTTTGGGCTTATACATTGTAAAGAAAATTGCAGGACTCTACAAATATGACATTACGGTGAAGAATAACCGACCACTTGGCACTATTTTTGAAATTAGGTTCTAAAAAAAACAATATGCCAACCACAACAACAAAAGGTCAAATTTTATTGGTGGAGGATGAAGAGAGTTTGCGTGAGACATTGAAATTGAACCTACAGTTAGAAGGATACGGAATAACAGCCGTAAACGACGGGAGGAAAGCTATTGATGCGGTGAAAGCCGAACATTTCGATTGTATCATTCTCGATATTATGTTACCCGGCTTAGACGGTATTACCGTGTGCGAAACCATTCGTTTGCGCAATCCTCGTGTGCCTATTTTGTTCTTATCGGCCCGTAGTTCCGGTGCAGACCGTGTTTTAGGCTTGAAAAAAGGAGGCGACGATTATATGACCAAGCCGTTTAATTTGGAAGAACTCTTGCTTCGGGTTGAAAAACTGATTGAAAAGACCAAACAAATTGAACAGAACGTACCCGAGTTGAATATCTACCACATTGAAAATGCCCAAATCGATTTCAATTCCTTGGTGATTACCGATGTACACGGACAACAACATACCCTCACCAAAACCGAAAGTCTATTCCTTCGTTTATTGATTGAAAACACCGGTGAAGTATTAACCCGCGAATATATTTTGCAACGGGTTTGGGGCTATACGGTTTACCCCACCACCCGCACCATCGACAACTTCATTATGAGTTTTCGTAAATACTTCGAACCCGATTCGCGTAATCCGAAACACTTTTTGAGTGTTCGCGGCGTGGGCTATAAGTTCGTGGCCTAAGCCGATGCCACTTTACTTGAACGGGATGTAAATAAGAACAAGCCAAAAGCAAAAAACACCATGCCGGCTTGTATTTCAAACATATCGTCGATGCCTAAATTCATCAAAATCAATACACTGAATAAAAGCATGTCGGGCGGACCACTTCGGTATAATAATAAACTGCCTTCTATGAGGAAAAGCAATAAGAGGGCCAGTCCAACCCAACCCAAGGCAATACCCGTATTGAAGTACTGATTATGCACATGCATACCGGCAGAAACCAATTGGGTATATCCACCGGCTTCTAATTGTTCCAATACTTTTTGGTTCGACATGCCCGTACCGAAGCCCCACAAACCGGCTTCTTGCAATAGTTTGGCTTCAATGCTATAAGCCACTTTCCGACTCATGGTTGAATTGGCAATATTGATATCGGCGGGTTTTACCACGGCCAATTGCAATTCGGTTTCATTCAAACGCTTGGCCACCGGGGGTAAGCGACTCACACCAAACAAGAGCAAAGCCATGCCGGGAAGTGCAACGGCCCAAAATACCATGGGCTTTTTGATGAGCGCATACAAGCCTTTCAAAAAATAAAATCCGGCTAAGGCCAACAGAAACAGCACCACAATTTTGGCGATTAAAATTAGAATACAAGCCAACAGTAAGAAAATGGTAATGGCACTCAATACACGGCGTTTGGCATTGCTCCAACAGCGTTTTTCCATACTCAACATCCAAATACCGGCGGCATAATAATTCGACAAATATCCGGGATGCATTAAAGGTTCGGAAAAATACATGCGTTGCCATCGGGCCGAAAGCGGAAGATGCCCTGCCGTGAGTTGCGCCGACACCAATAAATAAACAAAGGCCAATACCAATGAAGCACAAAAAGCCAGGGTTAATTGAAACCGTCGTTCTTCCTGCCAATGCGATTCTAAACCAAAAAGGAGGGGAAGAATCACCAACGATAATTTCACTTCCATCGATTGCAGGGCAGCCGCCGTATTATGCGTCCAAGCCATAGCCACCGCATGCCAAACAAAAAACAAGACCGCCCAAAGTCCCATCCGATTCCAATGAAACTGTTTGATATTTTCTTTCAAACGCCGATTCATTAAGGTATGCAAGGCTAAGAGCAAGATACCGATAGAACTAACCCGTTCATTCCAAGGAAATAAACACAGAATGAGTCCAACAAGAATAGTCCAGCGATTCGATCGCTCACGTAAAAATTCGAGCATGCCGGCAACGAAGATAATTTTAATTCGGCATACCTTTATACCATGCTAATTTCCTTGCATCCAAAAAATCCCGACCCACGCAAAGTGAAACAGGTCCTCGATATTTTATTGAAGGGCGGGGTCATTATTTATCCAACCGATACCGTATATGGCATGGGATGCAGTATTCAACACCCCGAAGCCATTGAAAAAATTTGCCGGATCAAGGGCATCGACCCGCAAAAAGTAAATTTATCGTT
This sequence comes from Chitinophagaceae bacterium, assembly GCA_051006655.1. GTDB lineage: Bacteria > Bacteroidota > Bacteroidia > Chitinophagales > Chitinophagaceae > OLB11. The sequence continues at coordinate 7,378 of JBPCSZ010000011.1, read as the reverse complement.
CTTATGCAATAACCTCAGCCACCTCAGCGATTATACCAAAGCCATCAGCACACCGCTTTACCGTTTCCTGAAACAATATGTGCCCGGACCATATACCTTCATTTTGGAAGCCAATAAAAACGTACCCAAATTATTGCGCACCCGAAAAGACACGGTAGGGATTCGTGTTCCCGATAACCCTGTAAGCCATGCCTTATTACAGGCTTTGGGTCACCCAATTTTAAGTACCTCCCTGCCTTTAGACCACGACGAGAGCATTTTATGCGACCCGGAAGAAATTGAAGAACGCTTCAGCCATTTGGTGGATGGCATCGTAGATGGGGGCTATGGGGGTAGTATTCCTTCCACCATTGTGGATTGTACCGGACCCGAACCAATCCTGATTCGGGAAGGTTTAGGACCCATAGAATAGGGCCATTGCCGTGTTTTTTTATATTTCTTTGCCTATTATTTCCACGTATAACTTATTTTTTCTTAATTTGTTCCCAAATTGCGCTTCATGAACAGGATTACGCTCGTCGTATTAATTATGGTTTTATCGCTCTCCCAAGCCAAAGCCCAGTTTTTTTCGGCCCCGGGTTGGGATTATTATTGGGATACCAAAGCTTATGAAAAAGGACAAATTCATTTGTCGGTTGGTTATGGACAACCACGTTTAGAAAACGGATTATTCAAATATCAACAAGACAGTACCGATTTTCGTGTAGTGGGTGTTGGTCCATTTTATAGCCGCTTGGAATACGGCTTAACCCGCAAACTCAGTGTTGCCGTTAGTGCCGGTTGGATTCGTTATAAGTCTGAATGGAAACAACAACGCCCCGATCCTTTATACGGGTTCGATTTGCCCTTCCGTTATGGTACCGAAGCCAACGATATCTTCGCCAATTTGCGCTTGAACTACCATCTGTTTGTCAACAAAGATTGGGATGTTTATATTGGCGGTGGCTTAGGGTATAATACCTTCAACAATAAAGATTTCACCAGTTACGGACCCGATAGCACCAGCTTCAAATCGCAATTCAAAATTCCTTACCCTATTTCGTACGAAATGACCTTCGGTGCCCGCTATTTCTTCTTAACCCGCACAGCCATTTACCTCGAAGTAGGTATGGGCAAATCGGTAGTTCAAGGCGGTTTCGTATTTAAATTCCGTCATCGCAAACGCGGATAAGTTTCTTATATTTGCAACGCAAAATTTAACACATGGCTTCTACCATACTCACTATTTTCGAATTAGGCAATGTTGTTGGCTATTTCAGCTGCTGGTTGTTTGTTATTATTATGTTCGTTGGCTTAGTCTTCGTAATGAAGAACTACGTTAAGGACTAATTTCCTATTTCATTTGGTTTTCATTCGCACCGAGCCGCCTCGGTGCTTTACCTTTGTGGTATAATACCTGTATATGACGGAAAAATTAGCGGCCTTGCGCCTCGATTATCGTTTAGCGACCTTAGAAGAAAACGATACCTACGATGATCCGTTATTGCAATTTCAAAAATGGTTCGATGAAGCCTTGGCCGTTGAAATTGAAGATGTCAATGCCATGGCCTTAGCTACGGTTGATGCCGAAGGACGTCCACACAATCGCTTTGTATTATTGAAAGGCTTGGAAGAAGGCCGTTTTATTTTCTTTACAAATTACAACAGCCACAAAGGAAGCGACATGCAAAACAATGCCCATGTGGCTGCCACATTCTACTGGGTGCCTTTACAACGTCAGTTACGCATTGAAGGCCAAGTGGAAAAAATCAGTTTCGAAGCCTCAGAAGCCTATTTCCATCAACGCCCACGGGCTAGTCAATTAGGGGCTTGGGCATCGCATCAAAGTGCGGTGAGTGCCCATCGGCATGAATTGGAAGAACGTTATGCCGCCTTAGAAAAAGAATACGAAAACCGCGAAATTCCTTGTCCACCCCATTGGGGCGGTTATGCCATCCTGCCCACTTATATTGAATTTTGGCAAGGCCGAAGCAGTCGCATGCACGACCGTATTGCCTATACCTTACGCCAAGGGGCCTGGATGAAAGAACGCTTGAATCCGTAAGGGCAAAAGCCATGCTTTAACTGCGAAGCATTTACAAGTACAAATAATACGATAACCTCCTTTTAGTATCGATTTTGTATATGGCACATTACCTTTGCCTCAACAAAATTTTTTATGGTAAAAGCTCTTTTTAAATTAGCCTTTTTGATGGCTCCAATGTCGTTATTTGCGCAAGAAAACGGTGTTAAAGCGGTTTCTTATATTAACCCGTATGCCGGTGGTGTTTATACCGGTTCGGTAAAAACCGAACAACTCGGGGTTGCGCACAAACGCGGTAATTACAATGCGTTCGGCACCGATTTCGATTTGAATGTGGATGTGGATGGCAATGGTGAAACCTCAACCGGATATACCTTAGGGGTAACTTATGGTACCATTTGGACCAAAAAAGATCGTGTATTGAACACCGGTATTGAATTCGATATCTTCAACACACGCTCTGCGCACAACAGCATTTTAATTAACCCATTCGATGAAGTAGTGTCGAATGTTAATGGACCTAATGCCGATTCAGTAGTTGATTTTGTTGAACACCATTATGGTGCCGGCGAACATCAGTTCTCGAACAAAATGACCATGTCGTCGTGGAATGCTGCCGGTAATGTGGTATTTGCCATCACCGTAAGTCCACGTGTTTCTTTAAACACCGCCTTCGGTTTAGGTTTTTCGGCCATTACCTTGAAGAATGCCGAAAGCTTACAAATTGCTCCGGCCAATGCTATTCCCGGTTACGAAACAACCATCGATAATGGTGGTGGTGCCGTGAATCACTTCAATACCAATACCACAGCGTCTAAAAACTTAATGTTTGGACAATTGCGTTTTGGTACACGTATCCAAGCCAGTGCCAAAACCGCTATCAGCATCGATGTTCGTGGTACCTATCGCGGACCCGGTGAATTCACCTTCGGTAGCACCAAGTACACCGACCACGCCCCAACCGATCATTGGACATACATCATTGGCCGTCATGCCAATATGATGTTGACTGCCGGTTTAGTGCGTTCGTTCTAATTCAGTTATCATTTCTTTTTAAAGCGATCTGTCGAAAGGCAGGTCGCTTTTTTTATAAACCCTATTCGCCCATAAAAAAACCGGCATCAATTAAGATGCCGGTTAACTTTCATTCTTTTTTCCCCCTACCCAATAATCCAACTAAATTTATGGTCTACATTCGGCACCTTCATACGGTCGGCTAAACGCGCCATACGGTCGGGTAAAGTCATCAGGTAATCGCGCGCTTTCTCACCATTCTCTTGCAAACCACGCAATTCATCAATCTTCCAGGTTTTTACCAAATCGCGCATAATGTCTACATAATCGTGGGCGGTATAAACACCTAAACGTTGGGCCGCATCGCTAAAATTATCGAAGGTATTCACTTCCTTCCCTAACTCACGTAAATACTGGGCCGGCATCACAATCTTCTTCCGCATCATGTCTTCGAACGCCAATATCATTTCATTGGTATCTACTTCAAAAATGCTCGACACAAAATCTTGATACGCTTGCGCATGACGCTTTTCATCGGAGGCCACTTTACCACAAATTTTCGCCAATACCGTATTGCCCGATTGCTTGGCTAAGGTAGCTACCCGACGGTGCGAAATATTCGTGGCCACTTCCTGAAAGCTGGTATAAACAAACGTACGGTACGGATCATTATTGGTTTGAATATCAAAACCATCGGCAATCAACATTTGTGTTGACGCTTCAAATTCCCGCATATTGATACGCTTACACAAATACAAGTAACGGTTCAATACATCACCATGGCGGTTTTCTTCGGCCGACCACCAACGAATCCAACGCATCCACGCATTAGGCTCGCGTTGATCGATACCATCCATAGCCCCTAACCACGTTTCGTAAGTCGGTAATGCTTCTTCCGTAATGGTGTCACCCACCAATACAGCCAATACATCGTACGATAAATTTTCAGCCTGCTCTTGCAAGGCTTTAATTTCATCAAAAAACTCTTCCGAGTCCGATTGGGGTAATAATTCAGACGGTTGCCAATTGGTTTCCGGCTTACTCAAATAGTCTTCACCAACGGTTTCAACGCGTTTTTCTAAAAATTTGAGGACTTCTTGTCGACTTAAGGGCATTTTTTCTTGCATGGAAAAATGGATTCGTACAAATATAGTCCTTGCATCGGGTGTAGCAAGGAATAAGATAAAAAAAGGATTATGAGAAAAATCAGTTATCCCAACAAACCTTAAATCGTTTCACCGGCCTTCATTTTCTCGGCATTTTCGGCAAATTGCAAGGCATCAATCATTTCCTGAATATCACCATTCACAAACGAATCGAGCGAATACACGGTTTTATTAATCCGATGGTCGGTAATACGCCCCTGTGGCCAGTTATATGTTCTAATCTTTGCCGAACGGTCGCCACTGCTCACCAAAGTTTTTCTACTCCGCGAAATCGCCTCTTCATGCTTACGCACTTCTTCCTCGTACAACTTGGTCCGCATCATTTGGGTCGCTTTCTCGCGATTCCCTAACTGCGTACGTTCCGTTTGGCAAGTAATTACCGTTCCCGTGGGCACGTGGGTCAAAATCACCTTGGTTTCCACCTTGTTTACATTCTGTCCACCCGCACCCCCGCTTCGGGCCGTTTCCATCTTCAAATCCGATTCTTTCAATTCAAAATCCACTTCATCGGCCTCAGGCATCACCGCCACCGTAGCCGCCGAGGTATGCACCCGTCCACTCGCTTCCGTTGCCGGCACACGTTGTACCCGGTGTACCCCACTTTCATATTTCAATGTACCGTACACATCGTCGCCGGTAATTTCTAAAATCACTTCCTTGTAACCGCCCGACGTTCCTTCACTTTCATCGGCCACCGCCACCTGAAAACCCTTGCTCTCACAGTATTTAATATACATCCGCATCAGGTCGCCGGCAAATAAACTGGCTTCATCGCCCCCGGTGCCCGCCCGAATTTCCATAATGGCATTCTTCTCATCTTGCGGGTCCTTCGGTATCAACAACTGCCGTATCAACTCTTCTAATTCCTCCTTGCGCGCCTCTTCTTTGCTCAAATCTTCCTTGGCCAAATCACGCAAATCCTCATCACTCTCCGTTTCCAAAATCTCTTTCGCAAACTGCAACGATTCCGTGCATTGCTTATACTGCTTGTAAGCATCGGCAATCTTTTCCAATTTGCGGTATTCGCGACTCAAAGCCGAGAATTTCTTCTGGTCCGACACCACGTCCGGATTCGTCAACGAAACCCCAATATTATCAAAACGGGCCTTTATGGCCTCGAGTTTATCCATCATAACGGGCGCAAAGATAATGTAAAGGCCCGAAAGCAGTCGAAGCGGCATCTACAGCCCTTGCTTCAGCCAAGTTCCGGCTTTCCGTCGGCCTGTCCCGCTTCGTTCCTCGCGGCACGATGCCTCCTACAATCCGGGCTAGCCGCCTGCGGCGGGTCATCGTCTCGAACTTTATTCAACATCGAAAAACCACCCAACCCGAATCAATCTTCTTAAAGGGTAACCAAGCTTTCTGCTTCCTGTATTACATTTATACCCGAAATGAGGCAAATGCGAGTTTGGATATTATTGCTCCTCGGGTGCTTGGGCCATCTTCAACTCCGGGCACAAACAAAACCCGCTGAACGTTTGGTGGACACCATCATCGATCGCACCGCTATTTCGCAAGGCCGCATGCAAATGCATATTCGCTTGGCCAAAGAACAAAACAAAGCCGATATCATCGATGGCGTGTACGATCGTTTCATCGACCGCGGGGGCGATACCAAACAAAATAAACGCCTCGCCGATGCCTTGTTTTATTATACCGACCGCACCGTGGCCTATATTGAAAACAATATTCCCGAAGACGTAGATAAACGCCGGTATTTAGCGCGCTTAATTCAAACCCTGAGCGATTTCAACCGCGATATCGACGACGGTTTAATTAACCCCAACTATTATATCGATTTAGTGCACGAAACCTATGGGTTTATTCAAAGCTTACACCAAAACCGCTACCAAGCCTATATCGACGAACATATTGCCGAACCCTTGTACGCCCTGCGTTCCATGTTCGAGGTGAATACCCCCACCCATACCGCGTTGGTAGAAGCCATGGCCGGCAAACACCCCGATGTATTGCTCAACGAAATTCGTACCCTGCAACCGGCATCAGCCGTCGACCGTGTGATTGCCGGAGCCGCCAAAACACATCCTAAACGCGTATTGAATTTGGCGACGTCCACCGCCATTGAACGCGATTTTGTACACCGCAATACCGACCCACGGGTACAACAAATTAGGCGCATTGCCGACAGTGCCGAAACACCCCTGCGTGCCATTTATTTCATTGAACCCCTCCGCAAAAATGAAATCAATATGGCCGAGGTGGACCGACTTTGCCGGAACGATGCCGTGTTTTACAAACAGCTCATTCGGCTACGCCAGGCCCAAGTGAAAACACCCGAACGCAGTCTATTCGATGCCGAACTGAATCATGCTTCGAAACAGTATGTCAATACCATGAACGAATTGCACAATGCGGCCGATGCCGCTCGTTTTCAATGTGTAAATGATTTTTCAGCCACCGAACTATATTATACCCTCGTTTACGGCAGCGATGAATTATACACCAGCAGTTTCTTAGGTTGTTATAAACGCCTGATGGCCCGCATGAAACCCTTATCGGGGAATGCGTTTTTAGATACCTTATCGCAAGATAAATTCCGCACCTTCATTCGCCTTTGCGCCAATTACAATACCCTCAACGATTTTCTAGGTACCATGCCGCCCGAGGCCAAAACCGATTTGATGCGCGATTTTGTGGAGGGTCTCGATCAAACCCCCGAAGGGAATTTAGAAGGCGCCGTGGATGTGGCCAACTCGCTCGGTAGTATGAGCGATACCGCCTTGCTCAACCAAGTAATTGAAACCTTGCGCCAACAAAAAAATCGCTTTTCGTATCAACCCCAATACAAAGGCTATAAAATTTACAATATCTTGTATGCCATGATGGTGATGAACAGCGATTCCTTGTATCAATACCTCGGCATTCCGCCCATCACCAAAATGCCCCTACGGCAATTGGCCGATTCGGGACAAGCCATTGTGCAACAAATCTTTTTTTATGGCGATGCCGATGGCAAAGGCGCCTTTAATGCTTGGGTAGGCGGTTTTTCGGCACCCAATTGGAAAGTAACGAACAAGTCGCAATGGGTTGAAATTGTGTCCCAAAAAGGGAATCCCATTCATATGTATGTGAACCGCCCTTTCAACGAACCCGACGATGAAAAGGCGCAACACGCCTTACAACATTACCTCGATTCGATGGAGATACACCCAAC
>JBPCSZ010000010.1:0-54770 GCA_051006655.1 Chitinophagaceae bacterium | reverse complement strand
ACCCAAGGTTCCGCCTTTTTAATTATGATGATTTTAGGTGGGGGTATTATTCCGCCAATTCAAGGTAAATTATCCGATATCATTGGAATTCATGCTTCCTATTGGATTCCTGTGGTCTGTTTTGCTTATTTGGCTATGTTTGCGTTTGTGGTAAAAAACATGCTGAAGCAGCAAGGTATTGATTACGAAAGCAATGCCTCGGTTTCGCATTAAACATGAAATATAAAAAAACGCATGCAGTATAGTATTGGTATTGATATTGGGGGTACGAATTCGGTGATGGGAATCGTTGATAAGATGGGTAATATTATTTACGAAACCGCCATTATTACAAGTGAGTATGAGCAAGTAGACACGTTTGTTGACGCTTGTTATAATAGTTTAAAACCTGAAATTCAACAGATAGGTGCCTCGCATTTTAAAGGCATTGGCATTGGCGCCCCGAATGGTAATTTTTATAAAGGCACCATTGAGTTTGCGCCGAACTTACGTTGGAAGGGCATTATTCCTTTAGCTGATTTGTTTTCGGCCAAGTTTCATTTACCGGCTACCGTTACCAACGATGCCAATGCGGCGGCCATGGGCGAAATGATGCATGGTGCTGCGAAAGGCATGAGCGATTTTATTATGGTTACTTTAGGCACCGGCGTTGGAAGTGGTTTTGTAGCCAATGGTAAAATGATATACGGACACGATGGTTTTGCCGGGGAGTTGGGGCATGTGATTGTTGAAAAACAAGGGCGTTTATGTGGTTGTGGCCGAAAGGGTTGTTTGGAAACCTACGCTTCGGCAACCGGCATAGTAAGAACGGCGCACGAGTTTTTGGAAAAAGAAACAATTGCCAGTGTATTGCGCGAAAAAAATAAAATTACGTCGAAAGATATTTTCTTGGCGGCCGAAACCGGCGATGCCTTGGCCTTATCGATTTTTAATTATACCGGCACCATATTGGGTGAGAGCTTAGCGAATGCAGTGGCCATAACAAGTCCGGAAGCCATTATTTTATTTGGCGGTTTGGCCCAGGCCGGACATTTTATTTTTGAACCAACGCGTGTTGCTATGGAGGCCAATTTGTTGGCTATTTTTCAGAACAAAATCAAATTGTTGCCTTCGGAATTACGCGAAAGCGATGCCGCTATTTTAGGAACGGCGTCCTTGGTATGGCATCATGAGAAAGCGCTTCCTTAAAACGAAAAATTATTAAAACCCTGTTCACAGAGTTTGCGGTAGTTTTTTTCGTTGAACTTTACAAAACTGGAAGGTTTATGAGCAACGCCTGTTTGCTTTTCGTTTAAGTTGGTTAAAATATTCAGCTTGATGATTTTTCGACGAAAGTTTCGTTTGTCGATTTTCTTATCTAAAATAGCTTCATACAATTTGTGCAATTGACCGATGGTGAACTTTTCGGGCAATAAATTGAAACCAATGGGTTGAATGGCCAGCTTGTCTTTCAGCTTTTTCAAGGCGGCTTGTAAAATATCGTAATGGTCGAAGGCTAATTCGTTGATATCGTGAACGGCCACCCATTCGGCCGATTGGGCAAACGAAGCCGGTGCTAAAACACAGTCGGCCATTTTAACCAACGAATAGTAGGCCACGGTCACAACACGGGCTTCCGGTTCGGCCCGAATCGATTTGAGCCATTCCTGGTCGCGTTTGGTTTTAATTCGGTCGGGATCGCCGAAGGCCCCCACTTGTTCCAAATAAATACCATCGAGGCCGGTTAATTCCTTAAGGATTCGCGCCGCCGCCATGTCTAAATTCTCGGTATCGTAAATCAAATCGCCCGGCAATGCCATGCGGGTGGTTTTGCTGTTGGGGTGAATACCCCGCCGAATAATCAGTACATTCAATTGGTCGAAATCGAAACCAAAAATCACACAATCGGTCGAAATATTGGGGTTTAACCGGTTATTCCCTGTGCTTATTGGTTCCGCATTCTTTTTTTTCGGCATAGAGCAAATTTATAGATTATTATATTAAGTTTGCATAGTGTCTAAATTACACTAAGTATATTTAACCTCGATTTAATATCGACGTTTGATATTGATTATGAGATAGACGCTAAACGTGGCCGTTTGTCTTTGCAATTTTGTATCAGTTGGTTTGGATGTAGTTAGAAACGTTGGTTTTTTAAGTTGAAATAAAACGCATGAAACAAGTGCTTGCCATATTGCTAACCATGTTTGTTGTAGGTACAACGTGTACTTATGCGCAAACGCGTGTAGTGAAAAACACCAATGGCTTTACCTTAATGCGTAATGGTCAACCTTATTATGTGAAAGGTGTGGGTGGCGATGTGCAAATGGACAAGATCGTGGCTATTGGGGCTAACTCCTTACGTACATGGGGTGTAGAACGTGCCGGTGAAATTTTAGATGAAGCGCAAAAACATGGACTTACCGTGATGCTGGGTTTGTGGTTGCAACATGAACGCCATGGTTTCGATTATAATAATTCGGTAGCCGTAGCGAAGCAATTCAATTATTTCAAAACGATTGTTGAACGATATAAAAACCATCCGGCCTTGTTGATGTGGGGCATTGGGAATGAGTTGGATTTGAATTATACGAATCCGGCTTGTTGGGATGCCGTTCAGCAAATTGCCCAATACATTCATCAAGTAGATCCGAATCATCCTACGTCTACCGTAACGGCAGGACTCGATAGTTTAGAGGTTGCCCATATTGTAAAGCGTTGCCCGGATATTGACATTTATTGCATCAATACTTATGGCGACATTGGCAATGTGCCTTCGAAAATGAAACCCTACGGATGGCATGGCCCTTACATGATCACCGAGTGGGGTCCGAATGGGCATTGGGAAAGTCCACAAACAAAATGGCAAGTTTCTTTAGAACAAAGTAGTACCGAGAAACGCGAGGTGTATTATAGCCGCTACAAAAATTATATTGAACCCAACAAAAATTATTGCTTGGGTTCGTATGCGTTTTTATGGGGCGCCAAACAAGAATACACGGAAACATGGTATGGCTTATTTACCAAGAATAATGAAATGACAGAACCCATTGATGCGTTAGAGGAAGTGTTTACAGAAACTAAATCCAAGCATCCTGCGCCTTCTATTGCGGCTTTCACGTTAAATGGACTTACGGCGAAATCGAATATTGAATTATTTTCAGCGAGTAAAAACAAGGCCCAATTGGATGTCTTGTTTGCTTCTTTAGACGGAAAAGAAAAATTGGAATACCATTGGCGCATTATGCAAGAAAGCACCGATAAAAAATCGGGGGGCGATAAAGAAGAAGCGGCGCTTGAACTCAGTGGTTTAATTCGTTCGCCCAAGCGCGGCGCTCAAATTGAATTTTTTGCCCCGCAACAAACCGGCGCATATCGTTTATTCGTTTCTGTAAAAGGAAATAATAAAGTGGCTTATGCCAATATACCATTTTGGGTAAAGCCGCAAGAAGGGGAAGTGAAACAACAACGATTAATCCAGTGGAAGCCTGTGGAAATGTCTTCTTTTAATAAAAATTAATAACGAATTGAAAAAGGCACCTTATATCATTGGATTTGTCTTTTTGTTTTTAACAAAGGGTTCTCTGTTGGCACAAGAAGCCCAAGCTTACCACGATTCAAGCTTGCCTGCACAAATGGATACAGTTGAATCGTCTTCGTTCGGTTTATTTCCGAAACAAGCCAAAGAAGCGTTACGTTCATTGCAAATTGGTGGGTATTACCGCTTCGTTACGAATATTCGCCAACTGCAAGAAGCTTACCCACATTTAGCGCCAAATAAGACCAATATTTTTGTAGGCGACGATAGCCAAATTCCCCAACTGATGTTAAACATTTCGGGGAACACCAGCACTCGAACTCAATTTGGCACCGATTTGTTTTTATGGTCGCCCATGACGGGGGCCGGACAAGTAGAGAACGTGAAGGGATTAAACTTGGGGGTGAGTTTGTATGGACAAATGGAAACCGAGCTTGGTACATTCAGTGTTCGCACCGGCGGTATTAATTGGTATATGTTGTCGCCTTTTACCTTTCAGTCGAATAAAGGATACAATCGTTATAGTTTGTTCGAACGAAATCCGTGGGACCCGAATACACCGCAAGTGGATTCGCGTTACAACGATTTCTATGCTTCCGGTGCCATGAACCAAGATCAACGTTGGGGTAATCAGGCCTTTCATGGCATTATTATAGAAGGGGCGGAATTGCCGGGTGGTTTATCGTTCAGTACCTTATTTGGAAGAACCCAATTGGATGGTGGTTTTTCGCCGGTACCCAATACCTCGTATGGTGGTAAATTGAAAAAGTCGTTTAATAAAAGTTCGAATTATATTTCCTTCAATACGTTTAATAATCGCAGTCAAACCGATAGTATTGTGAATCATTATGCCGGTTTCAATATGGGAACCTTAGAGTTTCTTTACTTTTTAAAAGGCTATAAAATTTACGGCGAATTGGGCATGGGTCGTCGCTTCAGTCATAACGGAAAAACGGCCTTCGGCGAAGCTCTTTCCCTTAAAATTTCACGTTCCTTGGCCGGTAAGTATCCGGTTGAATTACATGCTTATCGTATTAGTCCAAACATATTCAACAACAGTTCCATTTTTATCAATTCGTCCATACAGCAAACCACGCAAACCAATTCGTCTAATCAACCGGTATTAATGCCGGTATCGAGTGCGGTGGTGCCGGTTGGACAAATTACCAATAATCGGCAGGGAATTGAATTGAATGCACAACTCGATTTTGGTCGCTTGAAAAATAATATTGGTATTTCGAATGCCATGGAATTGCAAAATTTATCTACCCAAATTACCTATAGTCATCCCTTCAACAATTTGGCCTTATCGCGTTTTTGGCGTTGGAATTTTCCTTCGGAAGTGGGTCCGTATAAACAGTTGAATAAAATATATCGTTCGGTATTCGAAACCTTAACCTTAACCGATTTGAATAGTGAAGGAACGGCGCCCTTGTATCGGAAATATTTCAATGGTATTGAAATCAATTCGAAATACAAAACGCAATTGGTGGGTAAAGATTTATACCTCTTTTATTTGGGAACATTTAATTCAGTGCAGTATCAATGGTCGCCCCTCATGCAATTTAGCGAAAAGGCCTTGTTGAGAACATACGATCATCAAGCGGAAATGTATTGGACCCTTAATTCGAAATGGGTTTGGAATAATTATATTTCGTTTGAACGCATTATTGCGAATTATGGTACCGCCGTAGATCGTGAAACACGCCGACCCAAAAACCAACACGGTTTTAGTGTGGCAACCGGCTTCGATTATCAGTTAAGTAAACACGTAGGCTTGTATGTTCGGCAACGTTGGATGACGTATAAAGACACCAGCTTCAAACTCGATCGTTATAAAGGTTGGGAAACCACCATTGAATTAAAAGCCTTTTTTTAAATCGAAATGCCCATGATGAATGCCCTGTCCATATTAACCATTTCATACTTCCCCTTGAACATAAAAAATCTTGATTCATGCATCGATTCTTAATTATATCGCTCATGGCGTTGATAGGGCAAGGCGTTCAAGCACAAAGCCCCAAAGAACGTAAAGTTACTTTTGTAGGAGGGGCTCGTTCTTCGATGACCGATAACCACATGATGGTGAGCGATACCACCTTGGTGAATGATACTACCACGGCCTTGCGTAATCAGGGTGGTTATGCCTTAATCGATTTGGGTGTTCGCATTATGCCGAATTCACAAACCGAAATTTTAGGCATGTTTCGTATTCGAAATGGTTTTGGTGGATTTTGGGGAAGTGGTGTAAGCTTCGATGTTCGGCAATTGTATGTGAAAGGGATTATTGCCCATGCCATTCGTTATCAGTTGGGCGATATCAATTTGAAGCAAACGCCATTTACTTTATACAATCATCACGCCGATGCCCTTGATAGTTTACCGGCTGTGTTTGCCCTGCAACAAGATATAGTGCGCTACGAAAAATTTTATACGCAAAATACATGGCGCATGCAAGGGGCGCATGTAGATGGCGGTTTAACCTTTGCCAAGGCTATTCGCGAATTGAACTTCGATGGCTTTTTAGCTCGAATGAATGCTACCAATTTTACGTCGGTTCCGGACCGATTAATGGGTGGGGCTTCGCTGGAATTGGTTCAAAGTAAAAATCTTAAATTTCGGTACACCCTGAATCGGGTTTTCGATGTGAAAGGCACCATTCCCGATAGCAACTTATTTCAGAATACCATTCATTCCTTGCAAGGAAACTATAGCAACGTGCTTAAAAACATGCCGTATCAAGTATCGCTTGAAGCCGGCAAAAGTGATTACCGATATACGCACGATACCTTAGCTCCGAATTTGAGCGATTATTATTTACATGCCAATGCGCAGTTGAATATATCGCGTTATCATCTACGTGTAGGCTTGGGTTATTTAAATGTTGGACCGAATTATAGAAGTCTAGGCGCACAAAGTAAAGATATTCATTACGACGCTGTACCCAATTATTACGACCGTTTCACCAATGCTCAAATTCAACGCCCCATTGGTTTGATGGATGTGATTTCGAACGATGCCTTGTATCAGCGTACCATAAACAGCAAACTCGCAACCCCTAATTTAATTTACAACAATGCCATGCCCTATGGTATTGCCACCTTCAACCGAGCCGGTTTGTATGCCAATATGCAATACACCAAACAAATGCATGCCAGCGTTTCGTATTATCGTTTGAATGAAATTGTGGGACAAGGCACATCGGCATTACGCCATTTTTCGGTATTGAAAGCGCAAGCCACTATGCCTTTACATACTTGGTTTAATTTCAAAAAGAAATTGGAATTACAATTGGGTACGCAATGGCAAGATGTGAAGCGCAAGGGTTTGTATGAGGTAGATGATGTTGATTTTAAAAGTCGGCATGCGCAAATTGGACTTCGTTATGAAGTGTATAAACAAATTGATTTGATGGTTGCTTGGTTATACAATACTACCCGTGGTTTCGATTTTAGCACCGAACGAAATGAATTCACCGAAGTCACTTATTTCAATCGACAAGATTTTAATTTGAATCAACAAATTTTAGCGGTTGGTACGCGTTACAATTTTACACCGGCCATTTATTTGGCGGTGTTTTATCAGCAACAGCAATACAAACCCATGAATGGTACCGAAGCGTCCTACCGCATAGGTCAATTCAATATTCTTTACAACATGCTTTTTTAATTATGAAAAAAACATTAACACTCGGCTGTTGCATTTCCTTACTTGTCTTCCTTTTCGCTTGTCGTAAAAATAAGCCCGACTTTGAAGGTCCCAGTATTCAAGAATTATACAGCGATTTTAAATTAATGCAAGCTTTCAAGGCGAACCGTGACAGTGTTAATTTCACGCAAGGCGAAACCGTTCAATTCAGTGCTACTTTCAATAAGGTGGTTGATTGGACTATTCATATTGTAGGAAAAAAATCGCATGGGGTAAAACGCATCAGTGGGGTATCGAAACAAATTGATGCCACGAATGGTGTATGGGATGGTTCCGTGAGCGATTTCCCGATGTTCATGCAAGAAGATTGTTCGGTGATGTTAACCATCAATCAAGTGGCGGATACCTTTCGTTTGAATGAAAAAATTATTGGTACAAAACCTTTGAACGGTTTTATGGTGGCCGATTTTGAAGCTGGACTTAAACCCGGTTGGGTGCGTTTTGCACAAACGGGTGCCAATATGGATTTTCAAATTAAAACCGATACTCTTGCCCCTCAAGGTGGCAAATATTTTAATATGGCCGGTACGGTGAATTGGGATTGGTTGATTGGTTTAATCGATTATCCCGCCTCGGCTTATGGCAGTATCAAAACATTCCCACTATCGAGCAATGCTGATGCTGTTTATTTTAATTGTTTAATTTATGGTGTGCCAAATACCAATCCCACTTTAGTTTTATTTCAATTCAAAGAAGATGAAAATGGCGATGGTGTGATTAATGCCAATACCGACGATCAATACGATTTTCAAGTAAACGTTGATTGGGTGGGTTGGAAATTGGTGAGTGTGAAATACAAAGACGTTCAAACCTTGGTGAATGGTGTGCCTTCAACGCCGAAAGGAAATGGCATTCATAACCCCGATAAAATTGGAAAAATTTCTATGTTGCATTTGGCCAATCCGAATGATGGTTTTGCTTCGTCGAAAATTGATTTATTGATGTTCACCGAAAACAGTGCTTTGCAACCCTAATGAAATGGACTCGATACATATTATCAGTTAGTGCTTTAGGCCTTTTACTAAGTGCTTGTCATTCATTGCCGAAGTTTCAAACGCGTGCCTTATACGATGCCGATGTTTCGAATCAGCAAGATGATATCAATGGCTTTAAATCGTTGGTGATTTTCCAAGACAATGTCGATAATAGCCTTTGGGTTTCACCCGAAAAGCAATGCATACAAATGCAACGGGTAACAAATTCGCCTTTTGCCGGTGTGGCTTCCTTGCGAGTTACCTGGAATAAAATAGAAGGTGGTTGTACTTGGGTGGGTACCGGTTTTGGTTGGAATAATTGGTTACCGAAAGATATGTTCGATATCACCCAATCGGCCGCTGTTCAAATGAAAGTGAAATCGGTGAAAGGAAGCTTCAGCAATTGGCCGGTGGCTTTCGCATTCGAAGATTATCAAGGCACACAAATTTATGCCGGCTTCGATAAGAAAATGGCACAAGGTATTTTTACCGATTCTACTTGGAATACCATAACTATTCCCTTGAAAGAATTTCGTTTCGATCGTGCCGACTTTAACGCGGAACAAGTGAAACAATTTATTATTCAGTGGGAAGCTGATGGCGATATTTATTTAGACGATATTAAACTGATACCTTATCAATCATGACACGTTTTCTTCAATATACCTTGTTTTGTTTGGGCTTAACGTCGGTGCAAATGCTTTCAGCACGAACACCGAGCGACCGGGATATTGAACGCATGCTTCGCGGCATGAGTGTAAAAGAAAAAGTGGGACAAATGACCCAAATTGATTTAGGGGTTATTGTGCGTGGCGCGCCGTGTGCTTTGCAACAACCGGTGAGTCTCGATACCGCCAAATGCCGTATTGCGTTTCAACAATATCAGGTGGGTTCGGTATTGAATGTAGGTTGTGGTAGTGGGGCTTTGTACCGCCAAGAATGGGCTACTATTTTACAAGGCATTCATCAATTAAACGAAACCTTGAATACGTCGGGTATTCCTATTTTGTATGGTATTGATGCCATTCATGGTGCGAACTATACCAAGGGGGCTACTTTATTTCCGCAACCCTTGGCCCAAGCGGCCACATGGAATCCGGGTTTAGTGAAACAAGCCCATGAAGTGTGCGCTTACGAAGTGCGGGCTACCGGTATACCTTGGAATTTTTCGCCGGTGCTCGATTTAGGTCGACAACCTTTATGGTCGCGTTTTTTTGAAACCTTTGGTGAAGATGTTTATTTAGCGAAAACCATGTCGCGTTCCGCCATTGAAGGGTATCAAGGAAACGATATTCAAAATCCGTTCAAGGTAGCGGCTTGTATGAAACATTTCTTGGGGTATAGCAATTCGGTGAGTGGAAGAGACCGAACGCCTGCTTCGATGGATGAACGCACCTTACGCGAATATTATTTACCCACGTTCGAAGAAGCCATTGCAGCCGGTGCACATACCATCATGATTAATTCGGGCGAAATTAATGGCACGCCGGTTCATGCCAATGCCGATATTTTAACCGACTTACTTCGGAATGAATTACAGTTTAAAGGTGTTGCCGTAACCGACTGGGAAGATGTTTACAAGTTGGTTGATTTACATCGGGTGGCTGCTAACCGAAAAGAAGCCGTTTATATGGCCGTGATGGCGGGCATTGATTTATGTATGACGCCCAACGATTTTGAGTTTGCCGATTTATTAATTGAATTGGTAGAAGAAGGCCGTATTCCGGAAGCGCGATTGGATTTATCGGTTCGCCGTTTGCTCACCCTCAAACGGAATTTAGGTTTGTTTGAACAAACGGTATTCCCGTCCGAAATGTATCCGCTTTTCGGTTCCAAGCAACATGCCGATATAGCTTATCAAACCGCCGCCGAAGCCATTACCTTATTAAAAAATGAAAACAATGTATTACCGCTTCAAGCCAACGATAATATAGTGGTTTGCGGTAATGCGGCATATTCGACCATTTATTTGAATGGGGCTTGGACGCATACTTGGCAAGGTACTGATTCCTCGTATGTAAATCCCGGCAAATTGACTATAGCCGAAGCCATTCAAGCCCAAGGAAATAAAAATGTGTTTGTTATTCCGAGTTCACAAAATTTAAATTCGGATGCTTTGGATATGAGCTTGTTTCGGCAGGCCAATAAAATTATACTTTGTTTAGGCGAAACCCCTTCCACGGAAGTGCCCGGCAATATCAACGATTTGCATTTATCGAACAACGAATATGCCTTGATTCATCGTTTACACGCCTTGGGTAAACCCATTATTTTGGTTTGTGCTTTTAATCGTCCACGTTTATTAGAACCTATTATCAATAAAGTGTCGGCTATTGTTTATACGTATTGGTCCGGCGATGAAGGTGGCCGCGCCTTGGCCGATATCCTTTACGGAAACGTGAATCCCAGTGGAAAATTACCCTTCACCTATCCACGTTATGCCAATGCCTTCGTGCATTACGACCATAAACGAACGGAAGATTTAGATACCGATTTTTCCATGAAAGCGTATAATCCCTTATTCGATTTTGGTTATGGATTGAGCTATTCCAAGTTTACGTATTCGAATATGCAAATCAGCGATTCAGTATTAGGTGCTAATGGTACAATAGAAGTTCGCGTTCGTGTAAAAAATAATAGTCAACGTGCGGGGAAGGAAGTTGTACAACTTTACTACAACGATTTAGTGGCTTCCATTACGCCTTCGGTTAAAAAATTAATGGCCTACGAAAAAATTGAATTGAACCCTATGGAAGAAAAAGAAGTACGTTTTGAATGCAAGGCGTCTCAATTTTCTTTCATTAATAAACAGTTGGAACGAATTACCGAACCCGGCTTTATTGAATTAATGATTCATGAAAACAAACAGCGAATTTATGTACAGTAAATGGCACGTCATAGTAATGCTGGTATTGGCTTTGGCGGCTTGTAAACAGTCGCCACCCCCTCCGTTTGTTGAACCTGAAATTAAAGGCGACTTTGCTTTTTCGGGTTATCAGTGGAAATATAAAAATGCCATTACCCCGGTTGGACCCGGTCCGAATCGATTCTCGGGTACAAAAGATTTTGCTTGGGTGGATGTGTTGGGCAATTTGCATTTAAAAATTGCACAACAAAATAATGTGTGGCAATGCAGTGAAATTATTTCAACCAAAACATTTGGTTATGGTACCTATATCTTCACCTGCTTAAGCGATATTAGTAATTTCAATGAACGTGTGGTATTTGGTTTTTTTACTTGGGATAATTATTCCTTCCAAACGCAAGCCAACAGCGAAATAGATGTGGAGTTTAGCCGATGGGGAAAAGCCACAGATACTAACTTGGTAACGTATAGTGCTCAGCCGGTTATCTTCAGTAATCCATTGCCTTATACCGAACGAACGTATAAAACCAATACCCCCACGGCGTATTTAAAACAACCCATGACCTATATGATGAAATGGACGCCCGACAGTGTGTATTGGGAAAGTTATGCCGGTATGAATTATCCGGGAACACAGAAAGTTTCATCGTGGACGTTTACGAAGAATAATATACCCCGTTCGAAAATTGAAAACAATCTTACATCGAATCCCATCATTATTCCTGCCCCGGCCGATTCAACCAATGTGCGCTTTAATTTTTGGTTGTTGAATGGACAAGGTCCTTCGAATAATGAAGCCCACGAAATCGTATTGTCTAACTTTAAATTCATTCCACTTTAATGGTTCACCTTATTGTTTAACTTTTAAACGCCATGCCCTATGAAGAAACAAAGCAGTTAACTAACGGGTTATTACAATAACCTTTAAAAAATCTCAAATCAATTCATTCATTTTTTTAAAAATCAATTTCATGAAAAAAACGATCCACTTATTTCTTCTTCTTGTACTTGCCACGGTATTTGGTGCGCAAGCGCAAACGCAGTTAGTTACCTTCCAGGTACAAAGCCCCGATTCAACCCCGGTTTATGTTTTTGGTAGTTGGAGCAACTGGAGTAATTTTCCCGGTACACCCATGACTTCCATTGGTGGTGGTCAGTACACGGCAACACTTCCACTGGCCTCGAATACCAATTTTGAATTTCTGTTTGTGAATGGTAATACGCCGGTAACTGAAACCTTGAATCCGGCTTGGCCTTGTACGAATGCCAATGCGCAATACACAAATCGTGTTTTGAATTTGGGTTCTGCCGATACCTCTATGTGTGCCATTTGGGCCACTTGTAATAGTTGTACGGTAATTAATCCACCCGCCAATGTGAATGCTACATTCCGTGTTGAAAGTCCCGATTCAACGCCGGTTTATCTTTTCGGTAGTTGGACAAACTGGAGCAATTGGCCCGGTACGCCTATGACGTCGATTGGAAATAATCAGTACGAAGCGGTTGTTTCAATTCCGGCCAATGCCACGCACGAGTATTTGTATGTGAACGGGAACAATCCGATTAAAGAAGCCTTAAACCCGGCTTGGACTTGCACCAATAATAATGCACAATACACGAACCGTGTTATAGCAGTAGGCACCAACGATTTTACGAAATGTAATAAATGGGCTTTGTGCGATAGTTGTGGTGCGGTGGCCCCAAGTAATATCAATGTTACATTCGCTGTGCAAGCCCCCGATTCAACACCGGTATATGTATTTGGTAGTTGGAGTAACTGGAGTAATTTCCCGGGCACTGCTATGACCTTGAATACCACCACCGGTAATTATGAAGTAACTATTCCGCTTGCATCGGGTGGCCCAATTGAGTATTTATTTGTGAATGGTGTAAGCACGAAAGAAGTGTTGAATCCGGCTTGGACATGTACCAATGGTAATCAACAATACACCAATCGTTTAACCAACTTGGGTGTAGCCGATACTACCTTATGTAATCGTTGGCAAACTTGCGATGCTTGTTTTGTTACCTCGGTTGAAAATACACAACATGAAAACGTTCAAATTTTATTGGGCAAAGATTTTATTCGAGTTCAACAAGCTCAAATCAATGCCATTGACCGTATTGAAATTGTGGATGTAGTAGGTAAGGTGATTTACTCGGCTAAGGGTAATATGATGACCAACAGCAATATTCCTGTTTCGTTAAAAGCCAATACCTTCTATACCGTTCGTATTCAACAAGGAAACGAACAGTATCAAGTTAAAACATTTATGGTTGAATAAGGTTAGGACCTAATGGCCAAACCCTTTAAACGTCTCGCTGAAAAGCGGGACGTTTTTTTATAAAAAATGGGTGTATACTATTTAATGTGGATGACCTTCAAATAATTTTTAGTGGCTTTAATATGGATAGTACTCACAGAATTGGCAAGAAAATTACAGTTAAATAGTTTAAATGTATATTTACCACTACCATGATTATCTCTCATGAACATCAATTTATTTTTTTAAAGACCGCTAAAGTAGCGGGCACTAGTGTTGAAGTTTATTTAAATCAATACCGAGGTGAGCATGATGTATTCACCCCACATTGGATAAAAGAAAATAATTATATAGCTCAAAATTATCGTGCATATTTCAATCCACTTCGTGAATTCTCATACCGCTTTTCGTTGCATGAAATACCTTTTTCAAAACGATTTTCTGCTACTTTCAGCGATGTTTATTCGAAAAATATCTATTTTGAAAATATACCGGCTTGGCAACTCAAATTGCGATTACCTGAATCGGTTTGGCAATCGTATTTCAAATTTACAATTGAACGAAATCCTTGGGATAAATGTGTTTCACGATACTTTCATAGTAAATTAATATATGAAACAAAGTATAAAAAGGAGTTAACATTTGAAGCTTGGTTTTCTTACTTTTTACGGCGGCTCGAACAACCATGGAAAACTCATGCATTCGGGTCGGAAGCTCCTTATAATTGGCCGCGGTATACTTGCATTAAAACCGATACTTTATTAATAGACCATGTAATTCAATACGAATATTTATACGATGAATTACACCAATTATGCCGTCGCTGGAATATTCCATTTAAAAACTTTGAAACTTTTCGGGCCAAAAATAATTTTAGAACAAAACGGGAACATTATAGGTCGTTTTATTCGCACGAAAACAAACCCTTTATTGATAAAATTGCTCATGTTTTTCAAAAGGAAATAACGCAGTTCAATTATCAATTTTAGCCTCAGCTTCAAGTTCTATTTCAATAATTATTAATCCTCTTTCGTGAAGCTGTTTCTTTATCGTACTTTCACCGCATGGATAAACGTCTCTTCCTGCTCGATGCCTTTGCTTTAATTTTCCGTGCTTATTACGCCCTCGTTCGGAGTCCGCGCATAACTAGCACCGGTAAAAATACCAATGCCCAATTTGGTTTCTTAAATGCCTTGATGGATTTAATGCAAAACCAAAAGGCCACGCATTTGGCGGTTTGTTTCGATACGAAAGCGCCTACTGAACGCCATACCGACTTCGCCGATTATAAAGCCAACCGACAAGAAACGCCCGAGGATATTTTAGCCGCCGTGCCCGATATCAAACGCATGTTACAAGGCTTCAATATTCCTATTATTGAAGTAGATGGTTTTGAAGCCGACGATGTAATTGGTACCTTGAGTGTTCAAGCCGCCCAAGCCGGTTACGATGTGTTTATGGTGACACCCGATAAAGATTATGGTCAACTGGTCAACGAGAAGGTGTTTATTTATAAGCCCGCCAACGGACAAAACAAAGCCGAAATTTTAGGCCCGAAAGAAGTGTGCGAAAAATGGGATATTGAACATGTTGGCCAAGTGATTGATATTTTAGGCATGATGGGCGATGCCGTTGATAATATACCCGGCATTAAAGGCGTTGGTGAAAAAACTGCCGTTAAATTATTGAAAGAATATGGCAACCTTGAAAATGTATTAGCTAATGCCGAAAACATTAAAGGCGCTATAGGCGAAAAAATACGGGCCGGCAAGGAAGCGGCTTTGATGTCGAAAAAATTAGCCACCATTATTCTTAATGTGCCTTGCCATTTTCACGAAGAAGACTTTTTATTAAGCGAATGGAATAAAGATATTTTACGTGAGGTATTTGCTGAATTGGAATTTAAAACCATTGGCAAACGCATTTTAGGTGAAGACATTGCCCCGCAGGCACAACAAACTGATTTGTTTGGTCAACCTGTGGTTGAGAAGAAATCTACCTTGACTGCAAACACTTCTTCAACCGAAGAACTTTTTGAACAATTACCCCTAACACCATTTAAAACCGCGGCCGATACAGTGCATCAATATCATGCCTTGGTTTCGGACAAAGAGAAGGACGATTTTATTCAACTCGCCTTGCAACAACCTGAAATTTGCTTCGATACGGAAACTACCGGACTCGATGCCAATGTATGTGAATTGGTGGGCTTGAGCTTTTCGTTTAAAGCCGGCGAAGCCTATTATTGGCCCTTACCTGAAAATAGCGACGAGGCTGTGAAGGAACTACATCGTTTGAATGCTTTGTGGCAAAAGCAAGCGGTATTATGGATTGGACAAAACACCAAATTCGATTTATTGGTTTTGAAGAATTATGGTATTGAACCCCAAGGACAATTGTTCGATACCATGTTGGCTCACTATTGCATTGAACCCGATGGTAAACGCAGTATGGATTTATTAAGCGAAAAATATTTGCATTATAAACCCATTAGCATTGAAACTTTAATTGGGAAGAAAGGTAAAAATCAGGGTAATATGCGCGATGTAGCCTTGGAAGAAATTACCGAATACGCCGCCGAAGATGCCGATATTACATTTCAATTGAAAGAAATTTTTGTTCCTCAATTGAAAGAAACCAATACCCAATCGGTATTCGAACAAGTAGATACGCCATTAATTCGGGTGCTCACGCAAATGGAATTTGAAGGCATTCGTGTTGATACGAAATTTTTGAATGAATACAGTGGCACGCTCGAACAATTAGCAAAACAATCGGAAGAAACCGTGTACGATTTAGCCGGGGTTCGTTTCAATTTGGCTTCGCCGAAACAACTGGGCGAGGTGCTGTTCGAAAAATTAAAACTCGATCCGAAAGCCAAGAAAACCAAAACAGGACAATACGCCACGGGCGAAGATGTATTGGCTAAATTGGCCCACGAACATCCTATTTGCGAACATATTCTCACCTTCCGTGAATTCACCAAGTTGAAGAATACCTATGTGGATACTTTACCCGAATTGATTAATTCGAAAACGGGACGTGTGCATACTACATACGGACAAACCATTGCCGTAACGGGGCGCTTGAGCAGTATCAATCCGAACTTACAAAACATTCCCATTCGTACCGAGCAAGGCCGCGAAATACGCAAAGCCTTTATACCCCGCAACGAAGATTATGTATTGATGAGTGCCGACTATTCGCAAATTGAATTGCGGGTAGTGGCCGCCATGAGTGGCGATGAAGCCATGTGTGAAGCCTTCCGCCAACATAAAGATATTCATACCGCAACGGCCGCTAAAGTGTATGGGGTGAAGGAAGAAGAAGTGACCAAAGAAATGCGTTACAAAGCCAAGAGCGTGAACTTTGGTATTATTTACGGACAAGGGGCATTCGGCTTGGCCGAAAATTTAGGCATCAGTCGCACCGAAGCCAAAGAAATTATTGACAATTACAAGAAAGAATTCAGTGGTATTCAAGGCTATATGGATAATACGGTGGCCTTTGCTCGCGAACATGGTTATGTACAAACCCTCATGGGGCGGCGCCGTTGGTTGCGCGATATTAATTCGCAGAATTTCACGGTACGTGGTTTTGCTGAACGAAATGCCATCAATTCGCCCATACAAGGTTCCGCGGCCGACATGATTAAATTAGCCATGATTCGAATTCATGGGGCGCTTCGCGAAGCCGGCTTGAAGAGCAAAATGATTTTGCAAGTACACGATGAATTGGTTTTTGATGTGCATCGATCGGAAATTGATACCATGAAAGCCCTGATTTTAGAACACATGCAAAAAGCCATGCCATTGCCCAACAATGTGCCGGTTTTAGCAGAAGTAGGTTTAGGCGAAAATTGGTTGGAGGCCCATTAATCAATAGGTTCTTCGTTGTCGTCTATTTGTAGATTTTTTAATCGGTCCGTCATTAATTCACGAATGTCGGCATGCAGCAATACCGAGGCACTACAACCATACAACAACGATAATTTTTCTTGTACACTTTTCGTAACACGCAGTTCACCTTTTTCGATGCGGCAATAAGCCACTTGACTTATTCCTAACTTTTTGGCTAAGTAGCGCTGGGGGAGTTCATGTAACATACGCAAGTAGCGAATGTTTTGTGCGCATAACTCATCTTGTTGATTTTCCTCTTGGTTATAACCCGACATATTTCAACCATTTTAATGAGAATTAAGATTCTTTAATGAGAATTAAGAAAATTACGATACATTAAATGTAATTTATTTGTAGTATTAAAATACGACATTAAAATGTGGTTAAATTTAAAATGTAATTTATATGAAAACGAAATGTATCCAATCTGTAATATTATTTGTTTTTCAAACGAAATTAAACGTTTCAAACACGGTAATTGCCTATTGAAATGGACATAGAAATCGTACAAGCATTTGTTGGTCAGTATGCATTCTCGATTCGTAGAATTAGTACTAATACCTTACTTTTACGAGCATTTAAAGGGTATTCTTGTGCGGTATTGTGAAATAAAGGGGGTAAAGTAATGCATCAATTTAAACGAAAATTGTTTCGAAGGTTATCAATTTGGCGCGAAAAGTGGCATGTGCCCTCGAAGCAAACACAAGCCGTAATTGATGCCTGGAAACCGGAAGGAAAACCCGAAACGGTTTTATTGCGTTGGTTTATGACCGAATGGTGCAATTATAATTGTGCTTATTGTCCGCAAAACCACAACCGTATGAACCCTATTGGTGGCGGTTTCACAGCGCATGCCTTCGATAATTTTAAATTAGACGCTTGGCTGGCAGCCTTCGACCGACACTTTACCAATACGCATTTATCCTTGGTATTGACCGGCGGAGAACCCATGCTCGATTTTCAGCACATGCATCCATTTTTGAAGCATCTCACTTCGCGCGAGCAAGTTAAAATGATACGTATTGATACGAATGCATCGTGGAAACCGGAAAAATATTTGGACATTGATTTATCGAAAATAATATTGATGTGCACCTATCATCCGGGGCAAGTAGACGAGGATATTTTTTATGAAAAAATAAAACGTTTACTCGAGTTAGGTTTCCAAATTGGGATGATTAATTATGTAATGGATGCCGATAATACCCCCTTGTACCAAGCGCGCTTTGAAAAATTTGCGCAATTGGGCGTTTACTTGCATCCTAACCCCTTATGGGGGAAACAAGGTTTATACGCCGATACCGATTTAGCCTTAATGAAATCCATACTTCCTCCGGCCGATTATATTTACCGCAACGAATTGGAAAGTCCGAAAAACAAACCTTGTTATTTTCCTTCCTTGTCTTACGAAATGGATGCTCGTGGCCGAATCCATGCGGGGTGTTTAACGAAACGTGCGGCTACATTTTTTGATGCCGAATTACCGCAACGTCCTGCTGGGCGTGTTCCTTGTCCGCATGCCTCTTGTGTTTGTCTCGATAAATATTCTTTCCTCGAAGGCGTCGATCGGAACAACGAAATCAATCCACTAAACGCTTATAGTAAAGCGCTGTGGCAAATTCATAAAGCCAAGGCATAAACCAACCCTATTCTAAACCAATCATGTATTGATTTAATCCCATGTCGTTTTTTTCATTACATCGATTGAATTGTTTCTTTAGAAGAGAAGCAGGATTGTATTTCGTGCATCGATTAGACAATAACCTAGGCGATCGATTATCGGCACCGTATTTATATTACCCATTCCCGGCACATCGGGTGATTGATATTTGTGATGTGAAAGCCATTGCAAAAATTCCTGAAAAGGCACAAATCGTAATGGGTGGCGGTGGACTCATGATGCCTTATTTCGATCAATATCGACAAGCTATTTTGGCAAGAAACCCGAGTCGATTAGTTTGGTGGGCTGTGGGTGAACGGCGTATTCAAAATTTGGAAACGGCTTACCTCAATGAAGCCGCAGTTCAACCCAGTATAGAACCCCATTGGTTTGCCGAAAATCAGTTGGTGGGCTTCCGCCAAACCAATCCATACTACCCCTTTTTACCTTGTGTAAGTTGTAAATCTGTAGCTGAATACCGTGAAAAAAAACCTCAAGTTATTCCTCAATATCCCGTAGTGTATTTTGAACATCGGCATGTTCCATTACCGGTTCAAACACAATACCCCGTAAGGAATAATGAAGGCGAAAATGCCCACGACGTTTTTTCGTTTCTCGATCAAGCCCCCATTGTGGTCACCAACAGTTATCATGGTATGTATTGGTCTATCTTATTGGGGAAACAAGTTATTGTGGTGCCATTTTCCAGTGGACTTTATCATCATCCTTGGCCGGTACATTATGCACATCCTGATAAAATAAATGAAACAATACAGGGTTTGCGTGATGTAATTCCTGAAAATACGGCGAATTGGTTACAAGATTGTGTGGCGCGAAATGATGTGTTTTATCAATTAGTTTTGAATTACTTTGCAACTTCGAAATGAATATAAGGGGTGAAAGAAATGTGTTTGTGTATTGGGTGGGAAAGCGATATTCCCTCATTGAGTTGCTGCGTAAAATAATGATTATGCATGCCAATGAAGGGCGGAATTATCAATTCCATGTGATTGATGCGTATAATTTAAATCAGTATGTCGATGAACTCCCCGATGGATTTCACAAGCTCTTACCTGCCTATCAGGCCGATTATGTGCGTGTAGCCGTTATTGAACGTTTTGGGGGTATATGGCTCGATAGCGATACCTTGGTGATGAGTAATTTGAACGAATTTTTCAAGCTGCTTGAAAACAAGCAAGGTTTCTTTGTTCGTCAAAATAATAACCTGGTTTGTAATGGCGTATTTGGCTCTCCGCCCGGTACGCCTTTATTGGCCGAATGGCGCAAGGCTATGATTCCGATTATTACCGAAAAAGGAAATAATATGCGTTGGAGTGAACTCGGCAATTTGTGGCTCGAGCATCAATACCAAGAAAACACCTTGTTTGAAAATTATATCGTTTATCCGGGCCTCGATACGGTGTATCCCGTGAATTGGGATAAATGCCGTGCAGCTTATCTCGAAGCCCCTTACGCTACCTATCAGCAGCATATTCGCGAGTTTCAACCCTTTTTGATGTTGATTCATACGGTGTATGAAGCCTTGGAAGATTTCGAAATACCCGATATTCTCCATGCTGAATTTCCCTTGAATTATTTCATTAAACAATCGCTTTCTCGCGCGTTAAACCCCGGTGTATAAACGATCCCTTTATTGGATTAATGCCTAAAATAAAAAAACCCCTCGACGTATCGAGGGGTTTTTCGTGGTGTGGGACGGGATCGAACCGCCGACACAAGGATTTTCAGTCCTTTGCTCTACCTACTGAGCTACCGCACCAATTGGGGAGCAAATGTAACCAAATTCCTGAAATCGACAAGAATTTTTTACGGCATTTCCTCCAAGCAAGGCAAAATCGCCCATTTCCTCCTATCTTCACGGCCTTAATTGCTATAGGTATGAATCAATCATTTGTCGATCGCATCGGCTCCGAAATCGCCGAAATTCGCGAAGCCGGTTTATTTAAAGAAGAACGCATCATTACCACCGAACAAGCCGCCCACATTACGGCCAACGGAAAAGACGTGCTGAATTTTTGTGCTAATAATTACCTTGGACTCAGCTCGCACCCCAATACCATTGCCGCCGCTCACAAGGCCATCGATGATCGCGGCTACGGCTTAAGCTCCGTACGCTTTATTTGCGGTACCCAAGACATTCACAAAGAACTCGAAGCCAAAATCTCGAAATTCCTCGGTACCGAAGATACTATTCTGTACGCCGCCGCGTTCGATGCCAATGGCGGACTCTTCGAACCCTTATTGAACGAACAAGATGCCATCATTTCCGACGAATTGAACCACGCCTCCATCATCGATGGCGTACGTTTATGCAAAGCCGAACGCCATCGCTATAAACACAACGATATGGCCGAACTGGAAGAAAAACTCAAGGCCACCCAACATTGCCGTACCCGCATGATTGCCACCGATAGCGTGTTCAGCATGGACGGTACCATAGCCCAACTCGATAAAATTTGCGCCCTCGCCGAAAAATACAATGCCGTAGTAATGACCGACGAATGCCATTCTTCCGGCTTCATGGGTAAAACCGGTCGCGGTGTTCATGAACTATGCGGCGTGATGGATAAAGTAGATATCATTACCGGTACTTTAGGGAAAGCCCTTGGCGGTGCCAGTGGCGGTTTCACGTCGGGCCGTAAAGAAATCATCGATATGTTACGCCAAAAATCACGCCCGTATTTATTCTCCAATACCGTGGCCCCGGCCGTGGTAGGTGCCTCCATTGCCGTGCTCGATATGCTCAGCGAAACCACCGACCTGCGCGATAAACTCGAAGCCAATACCCTATATTTCCGCGAACAAATTCAAGCCGCCGGCTTCGATATCAAACCCGGCATTCACCCCATCGTTCCCATCATGTTGTACGATGCGGTATTGGCTCAAAAAATGGCTGCCCGCATGCTCGAAGAAGGCATTTATGTGGTGGGCTTCTTTTACCCCGTGGTGGCCAAAGGCAATGCCCGCATCCGCGTTCAAATTAGCGCCGCTCATAGCCGCGAAGACCTCGACCGTTGCATAGGTGCTTTCACCAAAGTGGGTAAAGAACTCGGAGTAATTCAGTAAGCAGTTTCAGCGAACTGTAAGCAGATACAGAAATAGTAAGCAGGGCAACATAATTGTTGCCCTGTTTGCTGTTTTCTCAACCTGTTTCCTGTCTTGTTGCCCTGTTTGCTGTTTTCTCAACCTGTTTGCTGTCTTGGGCGGCTTGTGCTTCTTCTCTTTCCTCAACCATCATCGCGCTATCCACTCCAAGCTTGTCCTGTCCCCCTCCGCTACGCTCCGGTGGCCATGCCAAGGCTTTCCGCTACTATCGCGGCCGCGAATCATCTTCTTCGCTTTATTCTTCTATTGAGGAATGTCATACTTTTTTACGTTTCGTATTCATAAAAAATGAACGAACTTTGAATACGTTCATTTTATGCAACACCTCGAACCACAAGTCATTAAGAAAATACCCAAGGGCACTATTTTATTGCGCGCCGGCGAAAACAGTCATGGGTTGTTCCGTGTAATGAAAGGTTGCTTGAAAAGCTATGTGGTCGATAAAGCCGGCAAAGAACATATTGTTTATTTCGCCCCCGAAGATTGGATTATTTCCGATATGGACAGCATCTTAAACGGTCACCCGGCCAGTGTTACTATCGAAACCATTGAAGACAGTGAAGTGGGATTTGTACCCCGAAATAACCTCCGCGAAATTCAACATTTGTCGCCCACCGATTTGGCCGAAATGAATTTGAAATTATTGAAACATACCATCGCCATCAATAAACGCTTAATTGGTTTGCTCAGTTATACCGCCGAAGAACGCTACAAACAATTTACCGAAACCTATCCAACTTTAGTCCAACGCCTACCCCTTAAACTCATCGCCTCCTTCATTGGCATTACCCCCGAATACCTCAGCAGTATTCGACACAAATTGGCGAAGCAACCGCGTAAAGCCTAAGGCCAATTATTCCCAAATACGTTTCCACTTTAAAGCAAATTCTCCCTAATTTGGAATCATAGTTCTTGGGCATTGCCTCGAACACCGCTTTAATTTTCTTTATCTTTACGTTTCTAATTTTTATACATGAAACGGATTACCATCATGGCGATGACCGCAATGAGTTTGATGGGCTCAATGCAGGTCAATGCCCAAAAGAAACCAGCCCCCTTTAATGTTTTTGCCGAATCGTTTGCCGATTTACAAGTGCTTCGATACCAAGTGCCCGGCTTTCAAAAGTTGACACCCAAAGAAAAAGAATTGGTGTACTACCTCTACGAAGCGGCTATGAGTGGGCGCGATATCATTTACGATCAAAAATCGAAAAACGGTATCCTCTTGCGTAAAACCATTGAAGCCATGTATGCCGCCGGTGGTACAGGTACCGAATGGAATAAGTTCAGCGATTATTGCGGTCGCTTTTGGTTCAGCAACGGAAATCACCACCATTATGGCAATGAAAAATTCATTCCTGAATGTACCCCCGATTTCTTCAAAGCCCAATTGTTGAAATGTAAACCCGGTACCTTGCCCAAGGAAGCCAACGAAGATGTGATTCAATTTTGGACCCGCGTGAAACCTTTGTTTTACGATTTGAGTGTGGAACCAAAATGTGTTGATCTTCGGGCTGATATCGATAATGTGGTAGCCTCGAGCAATAATTTTTACGAAGGCGTAACTCAAAAAGAAGTAGAAGCTTTTTACGATAAAATGCCTACCAGCGGGAATGCGCCCAGTTGGGGACTCAACAGCAAAGTTGTTAAAGAGAATGGCGTTATTAAAGAGAAAGTATGGAAGAGTGGTGGCATGTATGGTCCCGCCATCGACCGTATTATTTATTGGTTGAGCAAAGCACAAAACGTAGCTGAAAATGAAGCGCAGAAGAAATCGATTCAATTGTTGATTCAGTTTTATCAGACCGGCGATTTAAAAACCTTCGACGATTATAGCATTGCTTGGGTAAACGATAACCAAAGTAAAATTGATGGTATTAATGGGTTCATTGAAGTATACCTCGATGCCATTGGTAAGAAAGGAAGCTATGAAGCCTATGTAAGCATTCGCGACGAAGAAGCCACCAAGCGCATTTCGGCGATTGCCAAAGAAGCCCAATGGTTCGAAGACAATTCGCCCTTGATGGAACAACACAAAAAGAAACAAGTGAAAGGCATTATTGCCAAGGCCATTAATGTGGTGGGCGAAAGCGGCGATTTAGCCCCTACTACGGCTATTGGTATCAACTTACCCAATGCCGATTGGATTCGTAAAGACCATGGCAGTAAATCGGTTTCCTTGAGCAATATTATTAGTTCGTACAATAGTGCCTCTTCGCAAAAAGGAACCCTCGATGAATTTGGGTTGAACGATGAAGTGAAAAACCGCATTCGTCAATACGGCAATTTATCGTCCGATTTACACACCGATATGCATGAGTGTATTGGACATGCGTCGGGGCAAATTAATCCCGGGGTAGAAACCACCGATAAAACCTTGAAGAATTACGCTTCTTGTTTAGAAGAAGCCCGTGCCGATTTGGTGGCCTTGTATTATGTAATGGACAAGAAATTGGTAGACATTGGTGTGATGCCTTCTTTGGAAGTTGGTAAAGCCGAATACGACAGTTATATCATGAATGGCTTGATGACCCAATTAACCCGCATTAAATTAGGCGACGATATTGAAGAAGCGCACATGCGTAACCGTCAATTGAATGCCATGTGGGTATACGAAAAAGGGAAGAAGGATAATGTGATTGAGTTTGTAAAACAAAATAATAAAACATATGTCCGCATTAACGACTATAATAAACTCCGTACCTTATTTGGCGATTTATTGCGCGAAATTCAACGCATCAAATCGGAAGGCGATTATGCCGCCGGTAAAGCCTTAGTGGAATCCTATGGCGTAAAAGTGGATCGTAAGTTACACGAAGAAATTTTGACCCGTTATAATACCTTAGGTATAAAACCGTATCGTGGATTTATTCAGCCTAAATTAATTCCGGTAATGCAAGACGATAAAATAGTGAATGTAGGCATTTACTATCCTACGTCGTTCTTTAAACAAATGATGGAATTTGGACGTAAGTACAGTTTCCTTCCTGTGAAGAATTAAAACAAGAACAACACGTAAAAAGCCGGTCTAATTTAGACCGGCTTTTTTTATGGCTTACAAGACAGCAAGAATTATCTTTATGGCATGCAACTTAGTTCGATTGGGAAAACAATATGGTTTGTGTTTGTTTCTTGTTTTTTAATGGCCTGTTCGAAAGGAAAACAATACACCTGTAAAAGCGATTGTGAAAACATCACCTTGCAAGTGAATTTAGTCCGCCAAGGAACAAGCACAGGTTCATTGCAAGTGCCTTATAGTATTTACTTTTTGCCGGAAACCACGAATTGGATTGATTATCCCGGCACCGAATATGAGGTGGCTTCGGGACAAACCGATGCCAATGGTTTATTGCGTAAAATTGTAAAAGTGAATCAGAAGGAATTGGAAGCCGGTAAGGGTTTATATATTCGTTTATACCCCAGTGCTACGGTGCACTTGTGTAAGAATCCGGCCTTAATTCCCGTAACGTCGGTGCCGGTTAATAATACCGCCCAATTCACCATGGATGCTTATATAAAAAAACCATTTACACTCACCTGGAATAAACAAAGTGCGGAGGTTTTCGACCAAACCGATTTATTGTATGGCGCGCCCACGGTGTGCACCTTTGGTTTTTCCGGTCAACGAAATATAACGGCCAATACCGGCACCACCTCGGTTGAAGCCTTATTGAATAACTACTTATACATCACCATCAAAGAAACCAAATTCGGTACGCCCAATACTTACCGTTGGACCCGTGACTCGGTTTGGGTAGATGCCGGTGTTTCGAGTTATGGGGTAGTGTATTAAAATGAAAGCGAGTGCGGGTAAGCGGAAGCGAGTGGATGTTGTAGGGGCGAATTGAATTCGCCCTTTGAAAAAACAATTCGGAGTTCGTAGGGGCGTGCCCTCGTGGCCGCCCGCGGAAAAAACAATTCGGAGCTTGGTAGAGCCAGGGCATGCGCTGGCTCAGAATCAGTGCGAGTAAGCGGGTAGTATATTAAAAATAATGTAGTTTTGACATAATATGTCAAAATTAAAAAAATCGAATTGTCGTGTTTGTGATATTTTACGGAATGAACGACGTCTAAAAAAAATGTCGTTGCGGGAAGTTTCTGAAAATTTAAACATCGACATTGCTATCATTAGCAAACTCGAACGAGGTGAAAGAGCCATCAATAAAGCGTTGATTTTAGCCTTTGCCAATTTATATCAAATGAATTCGAATGCCTTGTTAGCGCAATTTTATGCCGATAAGTTGAAATATGAAATTGCGGATGACAACATTATACTCGATGCTATAAAACTAGCCGAGGAGGACGTATTATACCGAGTTAAAAAAAGAACGTCGAATACAAAACAATTTTTGAAATTAAAATCGTTTTTCGATATAGATCAACGGGTTAAAAGGGCTTGGGTATTTGGTTCGGTAGCTCGTGGTGATGATAAGCCGGACAGTGATATTGATATTATGATTGAATTCAAGGGAAGAAAAAAATATTCCATGTTCGATTTAATTGATATTGCTCATGGTATTGAAAAGTTTATGCATCGAAAAGTGGATTTAGTGGAAAAAGGAACCTTGCATGAATTCGCACAACAGGATGCCGAAAAAGATTTAATTCTAATTTATGGATAAGCCAACATCAATAGAACGAATCAATCATATTTTAAATGCAATTCGTGCAATTCAAAATTTCATGTTGGATGTTGATGAAGAAAGTTTCCTAAATGATATTGAAAAACAAAGTGCGGTACAGTTTCAATTTTTAATTATTGGTGAAGCTATAAAGCACATCGATATTTCATTTTTAAATAACTACAAATATCCTTGGCATATACCACGTTCATTCCGAAATTTTATTATTCATGAATATCATGGTATTCAAATGAATCGAATTTATTATGCGGCCAACGATTTATTTGAATTAGAAGCAGTATTAAACACGATGTTACACGATTTTTCGAAAGCTGATTAATGCTTCGGACCCTGAGCCTCAGCCGCGATTGCAGTGGAAAGCCTCCCGGGAGGAACGATCCGGGAGCTTGGAACGAAAAGCGCGAAGGGCGTTGATGAAAGCTTCGTTGATGCGCTGCCAAAAAAATTAAAATCCTTGCATGACGGCTTCGTAGAAGGCCATGTGTTTGATGACTTCTTTTTCGATGGGGAAATCGCTGAGGATGTAGTTGCGAATTTGGGTGCGAAGGGCTTGTTGTTCGGCCTGCGGGAGTTGGCAAATGGCCAATAATTTTTCGGCGAGTTGTTGATGATTTCCGGCTTCAAATAAGAGGTTCGGGAAGGCGGCGAGTTGATCGTTAATGCCGGGCACCGCGCTGCCCAATACCATGCGGCCGGTGCTCATGGCTTCGAGCAAGGCTACGGGTGAACCTTCTTTGCGGCCTTCGTTGAGGGTGGTGAGTACGAAGAGTTCGGCATTGTTGAGGTAATCGGCCACGTTCATGACTTTCCCCGTGAAAATGATTTTCGATTCGAGGTTTAGTTCGCGTGTTTGTTGCATCAGCTTAGCGCCATAATCGCCACTATGGTCGCCCACAATCAGTACTTTCCATTCGGGCAATTGTTGGTGAATGGCACTGAAGGCCTTGAACAAAATTTCAACCCCTTTTACGGGTACCAAGTTGGCCACGCAAATAATGAGGCGGTCGTTGGGTGTGATGCCGTAGGGTTGTAAAATTTCGGGTTTTGGGGTTTGAGGTTGAAACACTTGCGTATCGACCCCGCGCGAAATGAGGTGCACTTTTTTCATGCCCGGAAAAAATTCGCGGAGCATGTCGGTATTTTGGGCTACAATGCCATTGGCCAAGGCGGTGCGGAGTTTCCAACCGTTTTTGGAAACGCCGCCCCAGTTCATATTCTTCTTGGTATAAACCCATTTACTGCCGGCGAGGCGTGCGGCCAGGCCTTCGGAATAATCGGGGGCGTAGTGAAACGAATGGATGATATCGGCGTTTATTTTTTTCAATTCGCGCGAAATTTGCCAACACGTTTTGAGTCCTTGTATATACGGTTTAGTGGGCGTGGTATAATTCAGCAAATGCACGGGAATACCCGATTGTTCTACCACCTGAAACAGCGCGCCTTTGTTGTGCATGCACATCATATGCGGTTCGTAGCGTTCCGGATTGAGTCGGCGGGCAATATTTAATAAAGCCTTACCGCTACCGGCGGTGTCGAAATTGGGGATGGTGTAGAGAATGCGAATTTTTTTCATGCCGGAAGTTGAGACAAATATAAAACCTGGCTTAATGCGAATATTGGCGGAACCATTCGATGAAGTGTTTGAGTCCTTCTTCGAGGGGCGTATTGGGCGTAAAGCCGGTCAGCTCTTCGGTTTCGCGGGTGTGGGCATAGGTTATATAAACGTCTTCGGCCTGCATGGGTTTGCTTTCGATGATGGCTTGTTGGCCGAGGTGCTTTTCGAGCATGGCTACAAAATCGCGCACCCAAACCGGATGTTGATTGCCTAAGTTCAGGATGCGGCTGTAGGAGGCATTGTTTTCGTTTTCCTTTAGACTCAGTTGCAAGAGGCGGAAAATGCTTTCTACAATATCGTCGATATAGGTGAAATCGCGTTTGAGTTGACCGTCGTTGAATAAGCCGATGGGTTCGCCTTTGGCAATTTTTTCGCTGAAGCTGAAATAGGCCATATCGGGGCGGCCCCATGGACCATAAACCGTGAAGAAACGCATACCGGTGCAATGGAGTCCATACAAATGCGCATACGTATATGCCATGAGCTCATTGCTTTTTTTGGTGGCGGCGTAAAGCGAAACGGGTTCGTCGGTACGGTCGGTAGTTTTAAACGGAATGTCTTTATTGTTGCCGTAAACCGAACTGCTAGAGGCGTACAATAAGCGATGCACCTTGAAATGGCGGCACATTTCCAAGATATTGAAGAAGCCTACCACATTCGATTGGATATAGCTTTGTGGGTTGGTGATGGAGTAGCGAACCCCCGCTTGGGCGGCGAGGTTGATTACAGCATCGAAGGGGTATTCGGTGAAGAGGCGGCGCAAGAGGGTCTCATCGGCTAAATCGCCTTGTATGAACGTGAAGCCGGTTTTACCTGTTAGGGCTTTACCGTATTCCAATTGCGTGGTGTCGATTCCCAATTCGCCTAAGCGACCATGTTTGAGCGAAACCGCGTAATAAGCATTTAAATTATCGAGTCCAACAACTTGAAAACCTTGGTCCAACAAGCGTTGTGTGGTATGCATACCCACAAATCCGGCGGCTCCGGTTAATAAAATGCGTGGTTGATTAGCAGACAAAATCGTGTTCGGGTTTGAGTAAGAAGATAGTCTGTATGGTGGGTATGAACACGGAAATTCCCCCATGGTGGGATTGTTGTGTTTTCCAAGAACCTCTAATCGTCGATACCAGCATACACGTTCCGGTTTTATTCGGGTTTTGCCTCATTTAATTGCGGTAAACCCTTTAAAATCAGGGTGCAAGATAATCTAATTTATTGAATTTTTTTTCTCACACACCGATGTCAGTGGCTACCGAGAAGTCCTTGCATGGGCTTGTTCAAGAAAGGCGGTGAATAGGGTATCTCCTTCGGGACACATATAACTCTCCGGGTGAAACTGAACCCCGTAAACAGGGTAATGGCGGTGTTCGAGGGCCATGATATGCCCTTCTTCTGAAGTAGCCGTAATGGTTAAGATTTCAGGAAAATGCTGGTCATCGACCACCCAAGAGTGGTAACGCCCAATGGACTTTTGGTGTAATTGGGCTAGGAGTGGATTGTTGGCATCGAGCACATTCAGGGTACTTTGAATGCCGTGAAAGGGTTTGTGCAGGTTGATGAGTTGAGCCCCAAAATACTCGGCAATGGCTTGGTGCCCCAAACAAATGCCTAATATAGGAATTTGCGTATAAGCCGCTGCAATGAGGGGAATTAAGCAACCGGCTTCGCGTGGAGTGCCGGGCCCGGGCGATAAAATGAGGGCATCGAAGTGACTGATTTCCGTAATATCGAAATTGTCGTTATAGCGTTTGCTGATATCATGGAAATTGAGTCCGCGCAAACGCTCAATGATATTGTGCGTGAACGAATCGTAATTATCGAGCAAGAGAATGCGCATACCGCTACAAATATACAGGCTTCGCCATGTGAATGAAGGGCTTATGTTCGTAATGGCGTATTCCCCCTATTTTTGTGGGGCATGGTAACAAAGCACAATTGGATTCAAGCGGTAAATGAACGAGCTAAAGCCGGCAGTCCCTTTTTTTTATTCACCGATTTTGAAATGGAAACGCCTTTATTGTTCGATCCGAGCGACTTGTTAAATGAAGGCATTTGGGTACAATTTCCAAGTTACCGAAATACCACGCCTAGTTCGCCATTAATGGAGGTAAGTATTGTATGTGTTGAGAAGCCCGACCTAGGGATTTATCGTAGTTCGTTTAATCGGGTGATGGCGGGACTCCATTACGGGAATTCCTATTTATGCAATTTAACTGTGGCTACTCCGGTGCAAGTGAAGGGTAGTTTAAGCGATGTTTTTCATGCTGCGAATGCCAAGTATAAAATTCGTTTTCAAGATGAATGGGTTTGCTTTTCGCCCGAAATGTTTATTCGCATTCAGGAAAATACAGTGGCTACTTACCCCATGAAAGGTACTTTGGATGCCGATTTGCCGGGGGCAGAAGCGCAATTATTGAATGATGCCAAAGAGCGTGCCGAGCATTTTACCATTGTGGATTTATTGCGCAACGATTTGAGTCGCATTGCCCGCAACGTTCAAGTAAAACGTTTTCGTTATTTGGAGACCTTGAAAACTTCAAGCAAAAATTTATTGCAGTGTAGTTCTGAAATTACCGGGGAATTGGAAGCCGATTGGCGTAATCGATTGGGCGATATTTTGGCGGAACTTTTACCGGCCGGTTCCATTAGTGGTGCCCCAAAAAAATCGACTTGTGCTTTAATTCGCGAAGCCGAACAAAAAAAACGGGGTTATTATACCGGAGTAGCTTTTTATTTCGATGGGGCGAATTTGGACAGTACCGTGATGATTCGTTTTTTAGAAAAAACCGAGCAGGGCTTTTCTTATCGCAGTGGCGGTGGTATAACGGTGAACAGCCAATGTGAGTTAGAATTTCAAGAATGTTTAGATAAAATTTATGTACCCCGTATTTGAGTCGATTGCCATTCTTGATGGGGTTTATTTAAATGTAAATGCCCATATGGACCGTATTCAACGAACGGCGCATAGCTTATGGCATATTACATTTCCTGCTAATTATTTATTGGAACGTTTGCCGGTTTTTAATAAACCGGGTTTATTTAAATGTCGTTTTTTATACAATCGGGAAACGTTTTCCATTGAAATTAAGTCCTATGAACGTCGTGCGATTCAGCATTTGATGTTGAAGGAAATGCCGAACTTATATTATGGGTTTAAATACACGCATCGTAATGCGTTAGATCAATGGAAGAAGGAATTACCTGAACATACCGATGTATTGTTTTCACGACACGGCTTTTTAACCGATACAACCTATTGCAATATTGCCTTGATGCGGGAAGGAATTTGGTACACACCACAAGAACCCTTATTGCCAGGTACACAACGGGCTTATGGAATCAATACGGGTTTATTGCACACTATGCCTATTTCGATAGATGATATGTCAAGCTATGAATGCATGACGATGTTCAATGCCATGATACCCATTGGTGAACTTGTTTTGCCAATATCGGCCATTCAATTTGGGAAGTAAAAATTTGAACCTTAGAGTTTAAATATTCGGCCCATACGTTCTTCTACCGAAATGATATTACGGTGTTCATCCACTACATATGTTCCACCTTGTATATTGGCTGTTTGCCAACGAACGGCTTCGCTGAATGCATCGCGTTCTTGCCATAAATACGGCACAGGGAAAACACCCAATTCAAATAAGCGATAGAAACCGGCCGGTGTATAAAGCGGTTTAATTTGCTTTTCCAAAACATCAATCATGTAGCGAACTCCCCGGTATAATGTGGCTGTTCTTTCGTTGATATCGTCTTCAAACGGATGTAATGAAATATCGCCACGCAACTTCGCTTGCCGATAAGCCAATAAAGTACTTTGTGTAATTTGAATGCTCTCGTTAATCTCTTTGGGTCCGGCTAAATGCGAGGCTTCGCTGTAACTCACTACATGTATAATATCGGGACCTTTATTCGCTTGGGGACTTAAATCGTCCATCAAGGCACTCACGGCGCTCAATTGTATTTTCGCTTTTTCCAAATCGGGCGAAAAATAATCGAGTCCCGCACGCGGTTGATGAATCAAGGTAAAATTAGCCGCTTCCAATGGACGAATGAGTTGCCACAAGGCGCGGGTTTTTGCAATGTCTTGAACACCCCAAGTGGTTTTGGGTGTATTCAACATGGTTTGAACAATTACATAGCGAATACCAAATTGCTTGGCCAATTTGATGGCGAGGTAGGCCGATAAAATATAGGAATAATCGTCGCTACCGCGGAAGGCAAAATGGTGGGGTATATTCGGTTCGAAGGGTTTATTGGTGGTGGCAATGTAACGAAGTGTTTCGAAGTGTTCTTCTAAATTTCGAAGCAAGGAATTAGGCCCTCGACCATCGAGTGTATTAAACCACCACAACGATAAAGCGTGCCATGCCATGTTTAAATGTTCATTGTACAATTGGGCATGATAGGCAACGCGGCTGGTGCTGGAATAGGTTCGAACCAAGAGCGGCCGAGCGGCTTCGTATATTAAATCTAATTCGGCACGCGAGTTGATGGGCAAACCACCGCCATTGGGTTTGTTGCCCCAGGGTTCACCAAAATTCGATTGACTCAATTGCGAAGTGCCCAAGGAAAGGACATCCAATAAATTGGCTTCTTTGATGGGCTTCAACCATAATAAAAATTCTTTGATGGCTTCAGCGGCATTGGGGTGATAGGGCCCGGCATGCACCCGTGTAAGGGGCGTTTGATGTTGTAATTGATGATGCCGTAAACGAAGTACAATATGGTCGTTGCGTGTGCCGTATTCGGGGTAGTTGTTTCGGGTTTCACTACTATACGTCAGGTGTTCTGCTTGTTGCAGATGGTGTTTGGCAAAATCAAGGCGAAGATCGTCGTAAGCCGATTGTTGCAGGATGATAGCGGGAATGCGCGAGGAAGGTATACCGAGTTTAACCAAGGTTTCAACCGGTGTATCGTGGCCATCGAATACAGGAAAACGCGTGCCGTGTTTTTTAATTATTTCGGCACAAGCGCTGGGTAATCCGGCAAAATACAAAGCCTTAATTGGGCCACCCTGATGATGAAATGCTTGCGTATCGTTGAGGCGATAAACCAATAAATTAAATTGATGAACGGCATCGGCCGGATCGAGCCGATAACTTAATCCTAAACAGGCAATATGCTCCTCTTGAATCCATTGCAGTAGGGCCGAAACGGTATTGAGTTTTTTTAATTCTAACAGCGATTCGCTAACGGTTTCATGGGCTATTTTAACCGAATAACCGCATTGTTCAATGAGTTGGCTAACCGAACTAATGCCGAGGGTGTGGGCATCAACGCCTGGCCGTATGAAACCGAAACAATCGTTATGGTTTAATGCTAAACTCATGCCATTAATTGTGCAAATAATTTTTCTTTCGATAAGTGACCCAAACCAAGCGCGTTTAATGTTCGCCCTTCTTTTTCGAAGCTTTGGTTCAACAAGGTTTTACACAAGGTTGTTATGCTATGCATTAAGGGCATGGCAACGCCAAGCTGTTGCCCCAAATCAATCATGGGCATTAATCCGGTAGGAATATCTTCCATCAATAAACGATTTTGCAAGGTTTTAGGGGAAAGAATATTGTGGTAAGCCGGATTGTTTTTTATTTTTTCAATCAGGGTATCGCCACTGATTCCATCGTAAGCTAAAGATACCCAATTGGACAAGGAAATTAATTCGAGTTGAAGGGCTTTGCCTAAGGCCATTCGTTCGGCATCAATTTGTTCAAGCAACGATGCCGTGGCTTCATCTAAATTCCGATAGAAATAGAATAAATGTCCATGCGCAATACTTTGGGCATTCAATAAAGAAATACAAGGGTGAAGGATGGCCCCAATATTGTTTAAACCACAAATTAAACTATTGTCGGCCGCCACAAAGGCATTCAGAATAGTATTGACTTTGGCTAATACATGCGCTGTATCGGTAGATGGATAAGCGGCTAAAGGCACATATTTTTTTATGCCTAAAATAGCTACTGTATTGGGTCCTGTAATGCGACAAGCATAAACCAAACTTTGTGCTTCGGCTATATACACACGGGTTTTGGTATATAAGCTTAAATAATGACGAAATGAAATAGCGCCTAAGGTTCTACCGGGGTTGAGTATAATAATTTGGTTTTCACTCAAATAGGGTGCCATTTGTTTGGCAATGTCATGATGTGCATCCGCCGTGGTGCAAATCATAATCAGTTCTTGGTTTCGTACAACAACTTCCCAAGAGGTGACCACTTCGTTAATTTCAACGGTTTGGTTTATTAAGCCGGTAAGTTCAATGGTTTTAACTCGTGCAATGGTTTCGATGCGTTCAAAGCTCCTGTTGAATAAACAAACGGTATGGCCCATGCTCGATAAATGAGCCGCCATCGCTTGTCCACCATTACCAGCCCCAATCACACCAATTTTCATAAGTAAAAAAACAAAAAATAATCAACAAAGCAAATCATCGCATCAATTAGTCTGTTGAATTGAAAAACATAATTTTTGTAACAAGGCTTCTTTTGCCGCTAACATGTTGTTCCAATGGTTTCCACATACCAAAATACCGGCCAAACGATTACTGCTGTTTTCAATAGAATTGAGTTGGTCGCCCGCATTTTTATATAAAA
This sequence comes from Chitinophagaceae bacterium, assembly GCA_051006655.1. Lineage (GTDB taxonomy): Bacteria > Bacteroidota > Bacteroidia > Chitinophagales > Chitinophagaceae > OLB11. Next base: position 19,890 of record JBPCSZ010000010.1, on the reverse strand, counting down.
ATACCCGGCCTTCGTTGGGTGCATATTCGGCTACCGATATCGTTTGAATATAGCCGGGATGATTTGGATAGATGTATTCCATGAGGGCATGATGGTATAGTGTTTTCATTTCGTTTAATTGTGCGTAAACCGCATCCGTTCGATTTTGCATCAATTGGATGTAAACGTCAATTAGATTTATGTTTTTAACCGTTTGCACCAAATGATGCTTGCTTCCACCCCCAATGCGCAAACTAAATTCAATAATCGACAGACCCTCGTCGTTTACCATGCACTGCATCAACATTAAGGTATTTTCAAGTCCCATCGCTTCACCCAATTGCGACGCTAAGGCCAAAACGGCATCCCGGTATTGCTCTTCCGTTTCTCGATTGTACACGTTTTGTGTGATGGTAGCCGAATATTTCGATTTTTTGATGATTTCCGAAATCATAACAAGATGAACTCGACCTTCCAAGAAAATTAAATCGATACTTAATTCTTTGCCATCAATAAATTCTTCCACTAAAATAGGCGCTTCCCGATTCATGCTATTCGCTAATTCTAAGGCTGTTTTCCAATCGCTCGCTTCATGAATTAACGATACCCCTTTCGAACTATTTCCCATGCTAGGCTTTACCACCAAGGGCAGTGAAAACGGCATTTGTTCCAACAAGGCGAAATCATCGATTAATTCATATCGACTGCTCGGAAAACCATGGCGTTGCATCCACGATTTCATGAATGGTTTATTGGAAATGATATGAAATTGAGCGTCGTTGAATAAGGTATTGTACCCGTATTTCTTACTGCAATTCCATAAAGTAACTAATGTAGAATCAACACAGGCGGAGTAAATGGAATTGGGTTGATATTTTGAAATAAGTTGATCAAGGGCTTCTGTATCGCGCGTAGACACTTGTTCGTGTATATCTGCCCAAGCCGCAGCCGGTGGGTTGGCAAAATAATCGACTAAAACAACATGAAAACCATTGGTTTTCAATTGTTTTATCAATTCAATATGATCGTTGGTACCTCCAAGAACCAAACAGTATGCCACCGACATTCAAAATGTTGTTTACAGCGCAAATCTATACATATATCGCAATAGTTAATCTGTTTTTTTATTGCTTCTAAGGCTATGCCGTAAAAATTTTAAAAAAACACGCCATTGGTCAAACTGTAGAATAATACGAACTAAATGTAGCCATTCTTGCCAGTTTTTCGCGCGATATTGTTCAAACAGGTATTTACGTTGATAATGAAGCATTTTTTCGAATACCATACGTTGCTCGTCGTTATACGTATATGTTTTAAGCAATTGCCACATGGTATAACGGTTCAGGGCAACGGACAATGAATTCCAATGATTTTCTTTCATCGTAATGCCGCTATTATGCGTGCGGTAAACACTCATGTTTCGATGTATGTATCGTATTTTTCCTTCAAGGGCTACCATCGAGAACGTAAGCCAATCGCCACTTTTGGGCTTAATGGGAAAACTTAAAATTCGGGGTACAACACTACTTCTAAATAAAAACGAAGAGGTATGAAAAGGAACTTTACGTTGAACAATATCCGCTAAGCTTAAATCGGTGTCTTCGTGCAATTGTTCCCAAAAATCTTCCGCTTTAGCCGTTCTCCCGTCTTCATTATTAATTGAAGTGGCATGGGCTGCTCCCGCATATTCCGGATGGCTTTCTAAAAAATTGGCCTGCAATTGAAGTTTCATGGGGTCAATCCAAAAATCATCGCCTTCGCACATGGCCTCATAGGGTGCCGTTCTTAAATCGTTGAATGGTTTGCGTTTTAAACGGAATGCTTGTTTATCGGGTATGCGAAAGGTATTTTGTGCTTGGTAATAAACCTGAATAATGTTCGGGTGACGTTGTTCATATTCTTTTAATATGGCCACCGATTGGTCGGTAGAAGCATCGTCGTGAATAATTAAACGAACCGGGAATGTGGTTTCTTGCATCAAAATACTATCCAAACAGGTTCGCAAATACTTTTCATGATTGTACACCATGGTTCGAACATGCACCAAGGCTTGAGTACCTTCGGGCCATTGATGTTCACGAATGGGCAAGGCTTTAGCTAGGGGCTTATAGGTAGAACGTGGGTCAATCATGTATTCCGGTAAAGTCGATTGAGTCCAAAGATAATGGCTATGGGTGGAGTTTTAGCAATTTCAGTTTGTGGCCATTTGGAAACAACCTATATTTATTTTTCAAAATTTTCGATTATGAAAAAGCTGGTATGGATTGGTTTGCTTTTTATGAGTCTGCACGCTGCAGCGCAATTCCGTAAAACCGACGGACGTTCCGGTTCGGCCCACACCTTACGTATGCTCGATCCGCAACGCGCCGATTATTTCGCGTCCCTCATTCATCTCGATCAACACCCTTTACCCGCCGCCGAATACGGGTATAAAAAAACCGCCCTCAACGAAGCCCGTGCCCGTTGGGAAGCCGAAAACCCCAATCGATTCAATGCCAATTCTAAACCCACGGCCACCGCACCCGACCCTTCCATTTGGAAAAGCTTCGCGGGCAATTCAGCCAATGGCGTTCCCAACGATAACGATATTGCCATTTCCAACAACGGTACCGTGGTGAGCGTGGTGAACTCGAACATGCGCGTGCTCGACGATACCGGAAAAGTACTCAGTACCATTTCCGTCTCCAGCTTTTTTAGCAGTCTCGGTGCTTTTAATTACGTCTCCGATCCGCGTGTGTTGTACGATCCCGTACACGACCGCTTCATTTTAGTTTGTTTCTCGGGCGCCCTAAGCACCTCCTCTACCATCTTGGTGGCTTTCAGTCAAACCAACGATCCCTTAGGCACTTGGAATGCGTATACCTTAAACGGAAATTCCTTCAACGACAGTACCTGGAGCGATTATCCCATCATTGCCATCAACGATAAAGATTTGTTCCTCACATTCAATCAAGTGAAAGACAATGTAAGTTGGACCATCGGTTTCAAACAATCGGTTATATGGCAAATCAACAAAGCCGACGGGTATAATGCCCAACCCCTGAACTACACCTTGTGGGATAGCCTCATGTGGGGCAATACCATGTTGCGCAATATTTGTCCGGCTAAAAACCAAAGCACCACCCCAAGCAACAACATGTACTTTTTAACCGTACGCAATGTGGCCAGCACCAACGATTCTTTGTTCTTAACCGAAATAACCAATTCGCAAATTAGTGGACAAGCCACCTTGGTGAAGCGACTCTTGCAAACGCCCATTGCGTATGGCTTTCCGCCCAATGCCCGCGAACGTAAATCGAGCAGTGGACAACAACAATATTTAATGACCAACGATGCGCGCGTATTAGCGGCAGTCTACGAAAACAATCAAGTGCATTTTGGTATGAATACCCTCAACCCTCAATTCATGAACGCCGGTGTTTTATTGGGCACCATCGAACAAGTGAGCGCCGCTACACCCGTTGTGAAAGCCCAAATTTTTTCTACCGCTACGCAAGAATTCGGCTACCCTTCCATGGCCTATATGGGCACCAGTGCCAACGACCATCGTTTGTTGTATACCTTCTCGCATTGCTATACCGATAGCTTCCCCGGCACCAGCGTATTATACCGCAACAGCAACGGCGATTTTTCGAATATCATTAGTGTAAAAGATGGCACAAGCATCATCAATCAATTGGCCGATTCGAACGACCGTTGGGGCGATTATACCAATATACAACGCGTGTACAATAAGCCGGGCCGCGCCTATTTAGCGGGTTCTTATGGACGCTTAAATATTGCCAATACTTGGATTGCTGCCGTGGATGTGAATGAATGGCCCAACCAAATCAACGAAGTGACCTCCACCGTTTCCGGCGCCGAAATTTTTCCTAACCCCCTCGTCGATCAACGCTTCACCTTGCGCTTCAATAACGGTAGCACCCGCTATTTGCAATTTTATTTAATGGATGCCACAGGCAAAGAACAACCCCTCATGCGCAATACCGTTAAAGCCGGACTCAACGAATTTTCGTTTTATGTGGGCAATCTTCCTGCCGGCATTTATTTCCTCAACATCTATGCGAACGAAGGCAAAATTATTTCCCAACGCGTAATAGTGAAATAAATTTATAGACAGTTAACCCCTGTTTCTGTTTTCTGTTTCTGTTTTCTATTATTGTTCCCTCGCACTCGCTTTCCCGCACTCGCACTGATTTTTGTGCGTGCCCCTCAGTGGTCTCCCCTGCTTCCTGTTAGCTGGCACTGCTCCCTCACTTCGGGTCGGGCTTTACGTTCCAAGCTTGCGCTCGTGCCTCACGCAAGGCTTTCCACTGCAATCCCTCACGCGATAACCACACGCTTCCGCTTCCTCGCACTCGTCTTCCTATGGCAGATTACTCGCACTCATTTTTCGTGGGCGAATTCAATTCGCCCCTACGACCTCTGTGAAAATACCTCAATTCCTCTGTGATAAATATTAATTAAACAAAGAAAGGGCCTCTACATACCTTGTTTATTCTCACGGCGGGCGGCCACGAGGGCACGCCCCTACGAACCTCCGAATTGTTTTTCCGTGGGCGAATTCAATTCGCCCCTACGCCATCCCTTCGCAATCGCTCTGATTTTTTGTATCTTAGGTTACAAAAATCCTTTCCTTCTCGCTTTACCTTGTGCATCTAAATTCCTCCTTATGAAATCAAATATGGGAAAAACAGACCGCCTATTCCGTATCGTTTTGGCTATTGTGTTCGGCATGCTTTCGTGGTTCAAAGTTGGTGGTGAAATTGGGCAATGGGTATTCGTTTTATTAGGTATTGTGATGGCCGCTACGGCGCTCATTCGTTTTTGTCCATTATATACCCTCATTGGATTTAAAACCAATCAAGGCGAAGAAACCTCAGCCTAAATCAGAACGATAAATCCAATTGTTCGGGCAAACAATTAAAACTTTTCCGATGATGCATGGTTAAGCCATGCGCAGCAATGGCCTTACGATGTTTGATTGTTGGATAGCCTTTGTTTTGTAACCAAGCATAGTTCGGAAATTCTTCGGCTAATTTTTCCATATACGCATCCCGATTGGTTTTAGCTAATATACTGGCCGCCGCTATCGAAGCCATTTTACCATCGCCTTTTATAATGCAGGTATGTTCAATGCCTTCAAACGGTTTAAACCGATTGCCATCAATCAACAAATGCTCGGGTTTTATGTTTAATTGTTTTACCGCTTCGTGCATGGCTTTAAACGAAGCTTGTAAAATATTAATGCGGTCAATTTCTTCTGGCCAAATAAAAGCCACCGCATAGGCCAATGCTTTTTCTTCAATTAAAGGTCGAAGGGCTTCGCGTTGTTTTTCATTTAATTTTTTAGAATCGTTCAGTGCCGGAATCGGATTTTTTTGAGGCAATATCACCGCCGCCGCTACCACAGGTCCGGCTAAACAACCTCGACCGGCTTCATCGCAACCGGCTTCCAAACGCTTCGCAACCAAATAAGGCAATAGCATGCTTAAATAGAACCGGTTCGTCCACCATCCACACAAATACTTTGTCCGGTTACATAAGCCGCCGCCGGCGTAGCCAAGAACGCTGCCATGGCCGCAATTTCGTGGGCTTGTCCAAACCGACGCATCGGAATTTCATGCAACATTTCTGCTTCCACGGCTTCTTGTGCCGTATTTATTTTTTGCGCTTTATTCGAAATAATCGACGATAAACGCGCTGTAGCCGTAGCCCCGGGCAATACATTATTTACGGTAATACCATGAACCGCTACTTCGTTGGCCATGGTTTTGGCCCAAGCCGCCACAGCCGCCCGCGTGGTATTGCTCACCCCTAAATTGGCTAAGGGAATTTTTACTGAAGTCGATACCACATTGATAATGCGACCATACCCGCCTTCTTTCATGCCAGGTATAACGGCAGTAGCCAAATTATGATTATTGATTAAATGCAAATTCAAGGCCGATAAAAAATCGGCGGCTTGCGCTTGCGTAATTGGACCGGCCGGTGGACCACCCGTATTGTTTACTAAAATATCCACCCGATTATTTTTCAGTATTAACGCAATGGCTTCTTTCACCGCTTCTGTATTCGAAAAATCGGCTACTATGGTTTGGTGCACTTGTCCCAACGAAGTAGCCAATTGCGCTTTGGCTTCGGCTAAACGTTCTTCGTTGCGCGCCATTAAAATACAATCGGCCCCTAACTCGGCCAATTCAAGGGCAATGGCCAATCCAATACCCTGGGTACTTCCTCCAATTAACGCCGTTTTTCCGGCAAGCGATAAATTCATATCGTAAAGAATTTGAGCAAAGGTAAGGGCTTTGTTGTACCTTGCCATGCATGTTTGGTTTGTCATTTTTCAAGCAAAAAGCCGTCCCCATTTTTGTAATAGGCAGTGGGCGTTCGGGGACGCATTTACTAGGGCGTGTATTTTCAAACCGAACCGATACCACGGCGTTTATTGAAGACAAACGATTTTTTAAAATGGTATCGCATTATGCAACCGAATATAATCGGCGCGACTATACCATAGATGGCATTATTAAAAATTACCGAAAACATTTTTCGAAAATTCAAACGCCTTTTATTCTCGAAAAATCGCACCCGAATATTTGGTTGGTTGAACCTTTAGCGAAGGCTTTTCCTAAGGCGAAATTCATTGGTATTCATCGGGGTATATTGGCCACCGTCAATTCGATGTTGCAACACCCCGATATTATGTTGTGGTATCAACTCCTCGATTTAAACGAACCCAATGCTTTTTTAGGCATCACGGAAAACAATAAAACCGAATTCGCTTCCTGGCCGCCCGAAGTACAATGTGCTTGTAGGGTGGTGGCTCATCGTAAACGCTTGATGGATTTACAGGCCCGTTTTCCCGAAAAGGTTATGGTATTGGCCTACGATGATTTTTATACGAAGCCAACTGAATTAATGCAAAACCTGCGTAATTTTTTAGGGTATAAAACACCATTGATACCGGAACCGCTTCATGCCAACGGACTTGATAAATGGCAACAAGAATTAAGTGCTGAACAAATTCAAAATATAAAAGCGTACTTAAGTGAATTAGATTTACTCAATTGGTTGTAATATCATTTTACAACCGGCGTCTGCGAATAGCAATTAAAGTACTCTTACAAGGCGAAGCACTATTTAATTGAATCAATCGTCCAAGGGTATGCTTACCATAAAAGGGTTGAGCATATAAATTTTCATCCAATAAACCTTCAGTTAGTTTATACAATCGTGTATAGGAAGCGTACCATGTAGAAACAATTTCATGCGTTGGAATTGAATCAAAATCGGCATAAAATTTTTGCGCTAGTTCGCCTAATTGATGCCAACCATAACCTTCTTCAGGCATTTGAAAAGCGTGTCCACTTTGTTTTTTTTCATACCAAGAAACTACTAATAAATGCCATCCGCATAAATACGATAAGGCTTGATGAATACTGATAATTTCACCGGCACGATGCCCTTTCACACTTGGAATATGATAGTGACTTGTATCGATAGTTGTCAAATAGTTCAATAGCTTATCGGCACTTGCTTGCATGGCTGCCAATAATTCGGTTTTATTTACCGGAATAGGCATACTTACTCTTCGTCTTCGCTATTTTCTTTGCTATAAAGTTCTTCCTTCGAAACCACCTTCACTTTGGTGTCTTTCTTCAAGGTACGCGCAATGGCACTAAAGGGCGCAATAACCACTTCTTCGCCCACCTTCAACCCTTCTAATACCTGAATATACTGATTGTCTTGCAAGCCCGTTTTTACCCGACGCAATTCGGTTTTATTGCTTTGTTTGTTCACCACAAACACATATTCTTTTATTTCTTTCTTTAACCGATTATCGCCCGTGGCTTTTAAACTGTCTTCTTCTTCGCGCGTGGTTACCGCATTGATAGGAACCGATACAACCTTGTTTTCGCGATGGGTAATGATATCGACCGTGGCCGACATGCCGGGGCGAAACGGAAAACGACCATTGAAATCGCTCATAATATCGCGGTACGATTCCGGTAAAATTTCAACACTCACGGTATAGTTCGTTACTTGATCGGTGAGCGATGCCAAGGCATTGGCGGTACCCGTTGCCGTACTCGATTGCGAAATTAAAACCACTTGTCCTTTAAACGTTTTGTTCGGATAGGCATCCACTTCCACTACCGCTGTATCGCCGTATTTTACTTTCTGAATATCGTTCTCGCCCACTTCCACATCCACTTTCATTCGACTCATATCGGCGATGCGCATAATTTCAGTACCCGCCATTTGCGCGGTTCCTACTACGCGTTCGCCTTTCTTCACAAACAACTTCGAAACAATACCCGACATGGGCGCGTACAAGGTGGTGCGTTGTAAATTCTGACGGGCTTCATCGGCATTGGCTCGTGCACTTTGCACGCCGTATTCGTTGCCTTTAATGCTTTCCATGGCCGCTTTAAATGTGGCTTGGGCCGTTTTATATCCGGCTTCGGCGGTTTCGAATTCAGCGGCACTAATGATTTGTTCTTTGAATAATTTCTTGTTGCGTTCGTAGGTTAAGGTGGCTTGTTCAAATTGGGCTTTGGCTTGTTGCATCAGGGCTCCGGCATTGTTCACCGCCGAACGCGACTGATTCAATTGCGCATCGGCTCGGCTCACCATCGATTTGTACAACACCGAATTAATGGAGGCTAATAATTGTCCTTTACGCACACTATCACCTTCTTGCAAGGTCAACTCGATAATTTCGCCCGAAACATCCGGACTTATTTTCACTTCCGATACGGGATAAATTTTTCCGCTAGCACTCACTGTTTCAATAATATCGTGGGTGGCCACGGCTTCCACCGATACCTGGGGTGTTTTATCGTTCCCCAACCAACCCATTTTCGAAAAAACAGTTAGCAAGATGAGCAAGCCACTCACCGAACCCAATATCCAATACAGTTTTTTATTGTTTTTCATGCTTATTTCAATTGAATTGGAATGCCCATGTAGTAATCCAATACTTTGCGCTTAAACACCATATCGTATAAGGCACTCAAGGCATTTACCCGAGCGGTGTAATAGGCATTTTGTGTGGTGGTATAATCGAAGGTCGAAATGAGTCCAACCTCATACCGTTTCAAGGCATAGTTCAAGGCTTGCAAGGCTGAGTTTTCGGCGTGTTGCATGGCCACCCATTTTTGGCGTGCGGCACGGGCTTGTTCGTAAGCCGTTACAACATCTTGCCGTAAACGTTGCTGTTCACTTTCTTGTTGAATTTGTGCTCGTTGTAAACCGAGTCCCGCTTTTTGTACCGAACTCCGTGCGGCCAAGCCATTAAACAAAGGCACACTCAAACCCAAGCCGGCATTCACCCGAAGGTTGTTGCCGTATTGCGTAAACAATTGACGGGTTTTAAAATCGAATTCATACGAAGGGCGCGTTACCGGATAAGGTGTACCGCCAATACTAATGGTTCCCAACGATTCTTCGCCCACATAGGTTTGTCCAATAACATCTTTTACATTGCTCGAATAGTTGGTACCTAAATTGGCAAAGGCAGACAGCGAGGGATAACGTGAAGCTTTCGCAATGCCCACATTTTTTTCGGCGGATGCAATGGCGAATTGATGGTATTTCATTCTATTCAAACGCTGCGTAGCGAGGGTATAAATGTTTTCCGAATTCAAATCGTTCCACGATAATTGTTCGGCCAAGGCTTCCGAGCTGGGTGCCGAAATATCGAAGGGGGTATTATAATTTAAGTTCAGTAATACTTGCAATTGCAATAAAGCCAATCGGGCTTCTGTTTCAGCGCCAATCACGGTGGCACTATCGCCCGATAATTTCGCTTCTAATTGCACCGCATTGAGTTCGGGTAATTTCCCGGCCTTCACAAAACTGCGGGTTTGTTCAAATTGTTTTTTATCGAGTTCCAATTGGGCTTGGGCAATATTCACTTGTTCCCGCGCCATCAAAACCCGCAAATAACCCGTGGCCACATTCAAGGCAATATCATCTTGCAATTGGTCATATTGGGCTTGGGTGGCTAAACTGTTTAGTCTACTTTGTTCGCGTTGATATTTCTTCTGAAACCAGCCAAACAACAAGGCTTGCGACGATACGCCCAAGCTATTGTACATAAACCCTTGGGTAACAAATTGGTTTGAAGTTGGATCGATACTGCGCCCATAACTTTCACCCAACGAGGCATCGGCATTTAAGGAAGGCAATTGACCGAACTTCACTTGTTGTTCTGTAATGGCATTCATGCGCGTATTCAGTTCGGCTTCGCGAACTTGTAAATTATTGGCGCGGGCATGTTGAATACAATCTTCCAAACGCCAAGTAGTGCTTTGGGCCATTGAAACAAACGACCAAGAAGTGGCCAATACTATGCCAAACAAACTGCGAGGGTGCCAATTCATGGTAATAATGCGTTCAGCAAAAGTACATATAAAACGCTATGTTAGTGGCTTTCATGCTTAAACCGAATGATTGCCTATAAAAGAAGACAAACAATAAAACAAGGTAAAGCCCCACGCCCCGTGTAACTTTGCAGGTATGGATACCGATATTCTTGTAATTGGTTCGGGCATTGCCGGATTAACGTACGCCTTATACATCGCCGAACATCGTCCTGATTTAAAGGTGCTTATTCTCACCAAAACCAACGACGATGAAACCAATACCAAATATGCCCAAGGTGGCGTTGCCGCGGTTTTCGATGAATCGAAAGACAGTTACGACAAGCATATTGAAGATACCCTGATTGCCGGCGATGGGTTGTGCAATCGCCAAGTGGTGGAATGGGTGGTGAAAGAAGGTCCGGAACGCTTACGCGAAATTATTGCTTGGGGCACCGAATTCGACAAAGATGCCGGAGGTGATTATAAATTAGGCAAAGAAGGTGGGCATTCCGAAAATCGGATTCTGCATTATAAAGATGTCACCGGAAAAGAAATTGAACGAGCCTTGTTGGCGAAACTGAAACAATATGCCAATATTCAACTCATTGATTATTGCTTCGTGATTGATTTAATTACCCAACATCATTTGGGTTTATTGGTTACGAAATCTACCCCCGCCATTACCTGTTATGGGGTTTATGTGATGAACCTGCAAAACCGTCAAATTGAAAAAATTGTAGCGCGCACTACCTTATTGGCTACGGGTGGTTGTGGACAGGTTTACCGCACTACGACTAATCCGGCCATTGCCACCGGCGACGGTTTGGCTATGTTGTACCGTGCCAAAGGCCGCATTGAAAACATGGAATTCATTCAGTTCCATCCAACGGCATTGTATGAAGCCGGGAAACGCAGTGGACAATCATTCCTCATTACCGAAGCGGTTCGGGGCGATGGTGGTATTCTTCGCAATAGCCGCGGCGAAGCGTTTATGAAACGCTACGATGCCCGTGAATCGCTGGCTCCGCGCGATATTGTGGCCCGTGCCATCGACAGTGAAATGAAAATTTTGGGCGATGAACATGTTTACCTCGATTGCCGCCACATGGATTTAACCCGCTTCAAAGACCATTTTCCTAATATTTACGAAAAGTGTTTGAGTCTGGGTATTGATATCACCCGCGATATGATTCCCGTGGCCCCGGCCGCCCATTACAGTTGTGGCGGTATTAAAACCGATGGTTTCGGACAAACATCGGTATTGGGGTTATATGCCTGCGGCGAAGTAGCCAGTACCGGTTTACATGGCGCCAACCGTTTGGCCAGTAATTCCTTGCTGGAAGCCTTGGTGTTTGGACGCCGTTGCAGTGAACATACCTTGGCCCATATCGATGAACGCCCCTTAGAAACCCGTATTCCCGATTGGAATGCTGAAGGCACGGCCGACCCCAAAGAAATGATTCTCATTACCCAAAGTAAGAAAGAATTGCAAAGCACCATGAGCGATTATGTGGGTATTGTGCGCAGTAATATTCGTTTGGAACGGGCTATGAGTCGGCTCGATTTATTGCACCGCGAAACCGAAGCCCTTTATAAATCGAGTACGCTTTCGCCGCAACTTTGCGAACTCCGCAACCTCATTACCGTGGCCTACCTCATTGTGAAATCGGCCCAGTTTCGGAAAGAAAGTCGCGGACTCCATTACACCGTTGATTATCCCGGAAAGAGTGATCTTGTTCAGAATATTGTATTGTAAGCAAGGCTTTGGTTGTAGTTTTGAGCCGTGTTGTACAAACTGCTTTTCGCTGTTTTTTATGCCATTTCATTATTGCCGTTTCGGGTATTGTATATCATATCCGATGGTATGTACCTTTTATTGTACAAACTCATAGGTTATCGTATTGCCGTTACACGCGCCAATCTCTTACAAGCCTTCCCCGAAAAAACCGACGCGGAACGTTTACACATCGAACAAGCTTTTTATAAAAACCTGTGCGATAGTATAGTGGAAACCATCAAGCTCTGCAGTATTTCTATGGAAGATCTTTGTGCACGCATTCCCTGCAACAGTGAGGTTTTACAACCTATGGAAACCGAAAACCGCAACGGCATGATTCTCTTCTCGCATCAATTCAATTGGGAATGGGGAACTGTAGTGGGCAATATTTATTCGCCCCGCCGTTTCACGGGTATGTATATGCCACTCACCAATCCAAACTTCGAAAAATTATTTCGTTATTTGCGCGGAAGGGCCGGTACGCACTTATTGCGTGTGCAAGACATGCAAAAAGAATTGGGCAATTTGCAACAAGGCCGGTTATTGTGGGGCTTCATTGCCGATCAAAATCCCAGCGACCCGCGCCGTGTGGCTTGGGTGGATTTCTTAGGTAAAAAAACCGCTTTTTCCAAAGGTCCCGATATGGTGGCCCGCCGTTACAATAACTTGGTTTTTTGGGGCGAAATTATCAAAGTAAGTCGCGGCCATTACCGCATTCAAATGACCCCCGCTTTCCAACAAGCCGGCGAACTGAAAGACGGTGAACTCACCGAAGCCTATGTTCGCTTCTTAGAAAATAATATTCGTCAATATCCCGCCAATTGGTTGTGGTCGCACCGCCGTTGGAAACATATTTACCCGGGAACCGAAAAAAACAACGCTTCATAATCATGCATATTGCGCTTTACTTCGGCAGTTTTAATCCCATTCATGTGGGACACCTCATTATTGCCAATCACGTATTGAACCATACCGATGCGAAACGCTTGTGGTGGGTGGTTTCGCCCCAAAATCCGTTAAAACCCTCCGGTTCATTACTGAATGAACACCACCGCTATTATATGGTCAATTTGGCCGTAGAAGACGACCCGCGCATGCAGGCCAACAATATTGAATTCTCCCTGCCTCGCCCTTCGTACACCATCGATACCCTAACCCATTTGAGTGAAAAGTACCCACAACACCGCTTTTCGGTGGTGATGGGAAGCGATAGTTTGAGCAATATCAAACAATGGAAAAATTACGAACGCTTATTGGCCGATTACGATTTATTGGTCTACCGCCGTCCCGGTTTTGAACCCGATACCACCCTGAGTCCTCGCATACAAGTGCTCGATGCCCCCTTGTTGGATATTTCCTCCACGCAAATCCGAAAACTCATTCAGGCCAAACAATCGGTGCGCTATTTACTCACCGAACCGGTACGTCAATACATCGAAGCGAACAACTATTACCGCTAAACGCAGAATCTAAATTTCGGTAGTCCGTTGCTTGGGTTTATTTTTAGCCCTCGAAAACGGATATCATGAAAAATTCGATAAAGCAACATCTCATTGCCATTGGCGTGTTTTTACTCATTGCCGCCCTTTACGGCTTACCTGCCTTGCAAGGCAATAAGCTGGCCGCCGGCGATACCATGCATTGGATGGGCATGAGTCAAGAAGCCCGCACCTGGTACGAAAAAACCGGCGAAAACCCCATGTGGAGTAATTCCATGTTTGGCGGTATGCCCACCGTTACCCATTATATGCGCGGTAAAACCAACCTCATTTATCCGGTTCAGGAATTCTTTACGAATATATTGCCCGTGCCCATCAACTTCTTCTTCATTGCCATGGTGTGCTTTTACATCCTGATGATGAGTTGGAAAATTGATAGACGTTTGGCTATTGGCGGGGCTATTGTATATGCGTTTGCGGCGTATAATTTGCAAATTATTGCGGCCGGACATAATACCAAAATGTTCAGTATTGCCTATATGCCCTTGGTGTTGGCCGGTATGCATTGGGTGTATAATAAAAAATGGTTGAGTGGTGCCGGAGCCGCTTTGTTCGGACTCGCCCTGATGATTTCAAACGCCATGTATCAAATTGATTATTACTTACTGTTCATTTTGGGTGGCTTCGCTATTATGTATGCTATTCAGGCGCTTCGCGAAAGAACCTTGGGTGAATTTTTAAAATCGAGCGCTATTATGGTGGCTGTTGGACTCATTGCGGTTGGACCGAGTTTAGACCAATTGATGTTCACCAAAGAATATACCACACAAACCATGCGGGGTGGACAAAGCGAATTGACCATTGGTAAAAAAGAAACCAAAAAAGATGGCGGTCTCGATAAAGATTATGCTTTTGCTTGGAGTCAAGGCATTGGCGAGACTTTTACTTTATTGGTACCCAATTTATACGGAGGCGGTAATCGCACCGATATTGGTACCGGTTCTAAAACCTACGAAGTATTACAAGGCATGGGCGTGGGCGAAGAAGGTGCCGAACAATTTGTAAAAAATGCTCCCAGCTATTGGGGTCCGCAACCGTTTTTAGCCGGACCCAATTACTTGGGTATATTGGTTATTTTATTGTCGGTATTAGGACTCATCACCATTCGTTCGAAATTCAAATGGGCCTTATTGGGTATTGCTGTTTTTGGTATCATGCTTTCGTGGGGTAATCATTTTTCGGCTTTGAATTATTTCTTGTTCGATTATTTACCCATGTACAACAAATTCCGTACGCCCAGCATGAGTATGGTAATTCCCGCCCTCATGTTTTGCTTATTGGCCTTGTGGGCTTTGCACGATTTTATTTTTACGGAACGCGAAGAAAATGAACGCTTAGCCGCCATTAAAAAAGCGGTAATAGGTGTAGGTGGATTGTGTTTATTATTGGGCGTAGGTGGTTCAATGTTCCTTTCGTTCAAAGGCGAAAAAGACGAACAACTGAAACAACAAATGGTGCAAATGCTGGGAGGCAACGACCAAGCCGGTACCCAACTCTTCAATGCCTTGGTAGACGACCGTCCAAGTTTAGCCATGCAAGACGGTTTCCGTTCCTTGGCCATTATATTACTTGGTGCCGCGTTGTTATGGCTCTTCAGTAAAAAACGCTTACAAGCCGGCGTAACCGTATGGGCCTTGGCTGCTTTAATGTCCCTCGATGTTTTAAGCATCGGTTGGCGTTATTTGAATAACGATAATTATCAGTCTACCGAAGAATTCGAAGCCCAGTTCAATCCACGTCCTGTGGATCAACAAATTCTGCAAGACAAAGACCCTTACTATCGGGTATTCGATTTAAGTGTGGATCCGTTCAATGATGCCAATGGGGCCTATCATCATAAATTGGTGGGCGGTTATCACCCGGCCAAAATAGAACGCTATCAAGATTTAATTGAAAACCATTTATCGGGTAATAAAATCAATGGCGAAGTACTTAATATGTTGAACACCAAGTATATTGTATTCAATGGCAATAACGGTCCGCAAGCCCAACCCAATCCCGAAGCCTGTGGCAATGCCTGGTTTGTGGAACAAGTGAAGTTGGTTAAAAATGCCGACGAAGCCATGACGGCACTCAATGCGAATTCAATTGGCGATACCGCGGTGGTGCTTAATGGTTTCAAAGCCCGCAACATGGCTATTGTACAAGAAAAAGATTGGAACAATGCCGGTGCTACTCAATTTGTACGCGACAGTGCCGCGGCGATTCAATTAAAACAATACGGTTTAAATAGTTTACAGTTTACATCGAACAATGCCCAAGCCGGCTTTGCGGTGTTTGCTGATGTTTATTATCCTTTGGGTTGGAAAGCCTTCATTGACGGAAAAGAAACACCCATTGTGGCAAGCAATTATGTGTTGCGTGGCTTACATATTCCGGCCGGTCAACACAATATTGAATTCAAATTCGAACCTCAATCGTATTTGAAATGGGGAACGCCCACCATGGCCGCTTCTATTCTTATTTGGTTGGTATTGGCCGCAGGCATTGGTTTCGGTATTCGCAACGCTGCCAAGGAGAACGATATAACCGCCAAGCATGTTTAGTATTAAAAACGTTACACCGGCCGATGTGCCTTTGTTGTTGACCTTCATACGTCACTTAGCCGTGTACGAAAAAATGGAAAACGAGGTAGTGGCTACCGAAGCACAATTGCATACCGAATTGTTCGAACGTGCTTCGGCGCATGCGGTATTGGCTTACGAAAACGAAATACCCGTGGGCTTTGCTTTGTATTTTTTCAACTTTTCTACCTTCTTATCGAAACGTGGTTTATACCTCGAAGATTTATTTGTGTTGCCCGAATACCGCGGACGAGGCTATGGCAAAGCCTTGTTGATGCATTTGAAACATATTGCGCAACAAGAACAATGCGGCCGCATGGAATGGAGCGTGCTTAATTGGAATCAACCCGCTATTGATTTTTACGAATCCCTCGGCGCCAAACCCATGAACGAATGGACGGTGTACCGAT
The DNA here is from genome assembly GCA_051006655.1 of Chitinophagaceae bacterium. GTDB lineage: Bacteria > Bacteroidota > Bacteroidia > Chitinophagales > Chitinophagaceae > OLB11. Next base: position 3,288 of record JBPCSZ010000010.1, on the reverse strand, counting down.
TGAATCCATCAATATAACAAACCCTCGCACTCGCACTCGCTTCCGCTTTCCCGCTTTCGCACTGCTACCTCGCACTCGCTCTGTTTTTCGGCGGTTTTCTCCGCATCATCTTTTTTAGTATGCCTGTATCAACACATTCGTTGGAATATGCCATGCCTCATGCAATTGCCGAATCATAGCCAAGGTGAGCTTACGTTTTTTATTCAAAATTTCGCCGGCTCTACTTTTTAAACCAATCGTTTCTGCCAAATCATGTTGGGTATAACCTAATTGTTCCATTCTAAATCGAATAGCTTCAATCGGGTCCGGCAAATCGATGGGGAAATGGGTGTTTTCGTAATGCTCAATTAAAATTAGCATGAGCTCTAATTCATCGCCTTCGGGAGTTCCCTGCCGAGCATCAAAAATCAATTCAAGTCGTTGCAAGGCTTGTTGATAGTCCTTTTTTGTTTTAATGGGTTTGATGTTCATGGCAATTAAATTTGAGCGGCATTTATTTTATCGTATTCGGCATGGGTTCCAATAAAGCGAATAATTTACCTTCGGTAGCCTTAAGCAATAATCTTACCTAAAATGCAATGCATTATCCGATAAGTTGCTATTACAGGTAATTATTTATTGCATCTTTTTTTGAAATTGCAATGAGGCTTTTTCATAATCGGTTTGCATAATGAGTATATAATTACCATGAGCCGAAAATAAATTTTCAGGAATCGTATACTTAAAAGTGCCGGGTAAGTTTCGTTTAATCAATTCACTATGAATGGTTTTACCATCGTTTTGTAAAATGCGGATATGCACATCGCTACTTTGTTTTAAAAAGGCATGAATGGTAGGCCACAATTTCCCGTTTATAAATTGAGCTTGTAGTTGTAAGGAACCATTACTTTGCGCATTGAGAAAATCGATGCTCGAAGGTTTATTTTTTACAATGTACACTTTAAAAAGGCCATTGTGCGCTGAACTTTGTGAACCATCGTTCGACATAAAAATATTCGGGCTCGTACTACTAATACCGCCATAAATATGTCCAACCAAGGTAGTATCTGCGGTTAAATCGTCTAGTTTAATTACATGGTTGCTGTACGAAGGAATACCCGGTAAAGGAATTAATTCAGCACCCGAACCTAAATAATTGGGCAATTCGATGGGTAATTTAAATTCATTCATAGAACCATTGGCATTTCGGGTAACGCGTGCAATGGTTTTTACAAAAGGTACTTGGTTATCTTGGGTTAGCGTTCCCCCATTGTCGTAGTATTGTGCAATACCCCCGAAGAAAATAGTATGCATTTGTTGTTGGCTAGCCGAATAAACCGGAAGTACACCACAGTGATAATGATTGTAATACTGTTGGAAATTCAAATCGGGGGCATAACCGGTACTATCAAACGTTACAGAACCTAAATAAGGCAAATCGATGGTGGGTTGAAATACGCCCGAAAAAAGGGTTACTCCGGCTTGTCCATTAGGCAAAATTTGAGCTACGGCATTGTAATCTCTCCGATGAAATTCATTGGCATCGATCCATGCGGGTAAATGATTAATGGTGATATTGGTACCATTATCGTTAATTTGAAAACGACGAACCGCATTGGTATAGGCTTGCGTATAAGAAGCTCCTCCCATTGGATTGTAATTCCCATCAAATCGATTTCCTCCGGCCAGATAATACGTGTTGTTTATTTTTTTTAAATGGCCACCGGTTACACCAAACGCCGTATCCTGAATAGTTCTGAAGTATGTATCGAAAGGTAAATTATTAATAATAGCATTGATGGTATTGGGTACATCGATGGCGCAAAGTTGGTTGAATGTTTTACGCGAGGCACTAGCATTGTTATAACCATACCCACCCAATAAGTATAAATAATTGCCCGACTGATAAAAGGCCATGTTTGTACTGCTGAGTTGTTCTTGACTATTGGTAGTTAACGACGTGATAGGCTTGCTCCAAACCGTACCCGCTATTGGGTCTACCACATAAATTTGATTATTATTTCCTGCAATGTCGAATGCAGCAAATGGTTGTCGGCGATGTAAACCATCCAATCGCCCCCCTACTATTAACCATTTCCCATTGTCTTGTCCGAAGGCATACGATTGTAATCCCCCTAAATTATTAATGGTGTATGGTTCAATATGAATTGTAAATGGACTGTTTTGTGCCGCACCATTAAAATATAAAAAGGTATAAGCAAAAAGGAACAATACGTTACGCATAAATAAAATTTCATTAAAATTAAATAAATAGGGTTCTTCGGTATGTTACAAATGTTACTAAAGCTGTTAAATGAAACCGGCAAAAACAAGTACCAATAAATTTGCATTATGTTTTGTCGGTGTTTCTACGCATCGTCTCCTGCCACAAGAATTTCAATCTATATAAATTCAGTGGCAGGGACGTTGCGCTTGGAATAGGATGTACAGGATTTAATATTATTCTACGCTAAGTATATTCATAGGATGTGATTGATTTCTCGTTCGAGATTCCGGCAATGCTGATTAACATTTTCCGTTCATACGGAATCTCGAACAGCTAACTTTGATATGATTGTGTAAATTAATTCTGTTAATTCTGTAAATCTTGTTCCGCCTCAGGCGGATTCTGTAAATCCTGTCCCAAAATATCCTGTCGGGCGAATGCTATTCGCCCCTACAATCTATATTATCTTTGCTATCTATGCCGCCTCTCGCCGAACGATTACGCCCGCAAAAACTCGATGATTTGGTGGGACAAGCCCACCTCAGTGGTCCGGACAGTTTATTGCGTCGTGCTTTGGAACATGGGGCCATGCCCTCTATGATATTGTGGGGTCCGCCGGGGGTGGGCAAAACCAGCATTGCCCAAGTAATTGCCCAACAAGCCGGATTGCCTTTTTATACCTTGAGTGCTATTTCGAGTGGCGTGAAAGATGTGCGTGAGGTAATAGAAAAAGCCAAGCACGAACAAAAAGCCATATTATTCATCGATGAAATTCATCGTTTCAATAAAGGACAACAAGATGCTTTATTAGGCGCCGTTGAAAAAGGCACCATCACCCTCATTGGCGCCACTACCGAAAATCCTTCCTTCGAAGTGAATGCGGCCTTGTTGAGTCGCGCGCAAGTGTATGTACTCAAGGCCCTCGATGAAGATTCCCTGCAACAATTGGTCAACAAAGCCTTAATGCTCGATGAAGCCATTCAACAATCAGGATTACAAATTCAAGAAACTGAAGCCTTGTTTCGCTTATCGGGTGGCGATGCGCGCAAGTTGTACAACCTCATTGAATTGGCCGCCGATTA
>JBPCSZ010000009.1:0-31437 GCA_051006655.1 Chitinophagaceae bacterium | reverse complement strand
AAGCCCAATACTTGATAAGGTATCATTTTATTCCCCGCTTCCCAAGCCGCAAAATCAGCCCCTTCGGCGTCCGAATGAAAATAATTTTTAATCAAGGCTTCCGCCAAAATAATAAATTGTAGTTGGTGCGTGTACGGATTATACGTTTTCACCAACGCATACTTAATGTTCGGACCCACCGTCAACCCTAAATTCGAAGGCAAGGTCCATGGCGTAGTCGTCCAAGCCATTACATAAATATCATCGTTCGAACCAACCGCTTCGCGCAAAGCCCCCATTTCGGCATGCCCCGCATTCGCTGCTGATTCTTCCGAACGCAACAAACGAAACAAGACCGTGGCACTGGTGTCTTTCACGTCTTTATAGCAACCGGGCTGATTCAATTCATGCGAACTCAATCCTGTTCCCGCCGCCGGCGAATAAGGCTGTATCGATACACTCTTGTACAAATACCCCTTCTCGTAAAGCGTCTTCAAACACCACCACAAACTCTCTACATAATTATTTTCATAGGTCACATAAGGCTTATTCAAATCCACCCAATAACCCATCTTTTGCGTAATCTCATCCCACTTGTCCTTAAACCGCACCACGGCCTCGCGGCACGCTTTATTATAAGCCTCCACCGTAATGGTTTTGCCAATGTCTTCCTTCGTAATGCCCAATTCCTTTTCAACACCCAATTCCACCGGCAAGCCGTGCGTATCCCACCCGGCCTTGCGGTTCACCTGAAACCCGGCCATGGTTTTATACCGGCAAAACAAATCTTTAATGGTGCGCGAAATCACGTGGTGAATCCCCGGCATGCCATTGGCACTGGGCGGACCTTCATAAAACACAAAAGGCGTTTGCCCCTCGCGGTTCTGAATACTGGCCTCAAACGTGCCCTCGTCTTGCCAACGTTGTAAAATTTCAGCTTCCAGTTGCGGTAACTGAAGTTGTTTGGGAATTGCGTAATGGGATTGCGACATATAAAAATGGAAACGGGGGCAAAGGTAATAAAAACAAGCACAGGGAACGTATCAAGCCGGGCGAGTTTTGAAGCGCATCAACAACTCTTTTCTCGGCTACTTCCCGTTTTCCGTTCCAAGGCCCCGCCCGAGGCGGAGCGCTTTCCACTACAACCGGGGCTATTTCGGCATCGTCGTCTTCTTTCTTCAGCCATTAAAACAGCCACCAACAACTTCCCCCGAAGGGCAAAAAAAGTCCGCCATTACAGCGGACTCTCAACGAAGTTTATTAAACCATTAATTGCTTCTCGGCATACGGAACTTACCCGTGGCAATATAACTGTTATTGCTCGGTAAGCCGGTGAAGAACAAATTGAACTCACCCAATGCATGACCCGGAAAGAACGGGAAACTCGAATACGTTACCGTACCCGAAACAAACACAAACTGATTGTCGGAGAAATTACCAATGCCATCAAATCCGGCACCGGTGGCATTTACAACGCCTTTCACGGTATCGGCGGCTTGAATACTCACCATATTGTTTCCATTAAAACCCGATAAAATACTACCACCATTAATCAAATCCACCGACGAACGAATGGTATCCACCGGGAAGCTAAACGTGCGGTTCGCCGAAGCCATGGTAACCATATTGGTCAAGGTAATTTCAATGAAAGGGGTGGTATAATCGCAAGCAAATAAATTCCCTAAGGGATTATTCATGCTACTGCTCAAATTGAAAACAGGCGATACGGTATAGTTTTTATTTTCCGGATTATAAGCAATGAAACGCATGGGCATACCGGCATCGCAAGGGAAAGCATAACTAAAATTCCCCGAGGCATTGGCCGGAATAAATACATTCTTCGGCGTAGCCAATACAAAACCATTGGCTACGGTATTGTTGCCACAATCAATAATGGTACCGCTTACACCGGTGTTCAATAAAGAACCACCTACAATCACTGTTCCTAATTGCAAAGGCAATCCGTTGGTATTCACGGTTTGTGTATATAATGGCGTTGTTGAACCACAACTATAATTCGCGCTATACACTTGCATTTCTAAGGTAGCATTGGTAGGAACCAATAAACTCACTTTTCCGTTCGAACTGCTTAAGCACGTGCGACTGTCCTTGCGTTGGGTATTCACAAACTTCACGATATAACCCGACAAGGCGGTATTGTTCGCATCCAATAACGTAGCGTCTACTTGAATGGCATCATCGTTGGTATGCACCATATAATAACCCATATCGTGAATGGGTCCAATGTACTGACCACCTTGGTAAACAGCCGCGCTCGTTTCGCGCCAAATGCCTAATACTTCATCGTAATGCGATAATAAACAAGTGCTTGGGGCACCGGCCATTTGCGCAGTAGCCGGAGTGCGATTTATTTGGGCATCAATTTTAGGCGCCAAGGCTAAGGCATTCCCGGCTTCATCGAAGAGGGCAATATGCATCATGCCATAATTGTAAGCCGCTTGTTCTGCCATGTTAGCGCGTAAACTGCGTAAATCGCCGGGCATACTGGCTATTCCGGTGTTGGTAGCCGGATTGATAGTGCGCGCATATACATAAACATTTCCGTCGTACACTTGGCCATTGCTTTGTTGCACCATGGCCTTGGCCGGGAAGGTAATTTTCAAATCGTTGCCAAAACTCACAGTACCACCCGCCGAGGCAACAAAGGTTTTCATGGCACTGTTCGAAAGCAAGGTAAAGCGGGCTTCGTGCCAAGCGCCATTGTCTACCATCATCGAACGGAAGCCGGTTACATAATCGGCCTTGGCCACACGAATGGTGGTATTGTGCGAAGGGGCTGAAATTAAATTGAACATAAACACCCCATTGGTATCGGTTTGTGTATAGTTCGTACCAATGCTCACCTGGGCTTTATAAATGGGCATACCGGCTTCATCCAATACTTGTCCATAAAACGAAGCCGTAACCTTGGTTTCATTATTATAAATATTATAATCGAGTGGAATTTGATAATCGGTTTTGTTCTTACACGATTCAAAAACACCCAATAACAAGAATCCGGCAAGGAGCGGAAGCCATGAAATACGTTGCATAGAAATAATATTAAAGCGTAACCCTTTGACGGGTTTAGCGGATGACGAAAATACATCGAAACAGCGAAAAACGCAAGGGTTTGCGATGAAGGCTTACGGGGCTTGTTCCGGAATGGGCAATTGGTTGATTTTTTTCAGCGGTCCGCGACAGAAATTATTATGACACGAAGCACAAGCTTGTATTACGGCATTGTAATTGGCCACCTGATTTTTCGGGTCGCTCATTAAGGCCCGATAAGCCATTTCAAACCCCGACGCATAGGCATAAAAAACAGGGGTTTTCATGTCGGCTTCCGTGGGGTCGGCCCCAATAAAAGGAGGCATGGGGTAGCGTAAGGAATCCACTACTTTACCGGCTAAAATATCGGACCGCATACTATCACAATCGTTCACCATTTGGCGCATCATGCTAGCCAAAGGCGATTGCCCATTGGGGTTTTCTCCGCTAGCACATGCTTCGGTATTCGGCTTAGCACTGGCCTTGGGCTTTTCCGTTTCGGTAGTACAAGCCACCCAAAGGAAGGCCATCACGAACCCTAAAATGGCAAACTGACGCATAAGGAATGGGGGTAATTATTTTAAAATAACGCCTTTGGCTTCAAACACCATTTCGCTCACCGGTTCGGTGATGGCATCAATTTCAGCTTGACTTTTCTTATCGTCTTTGGCGTATTCTTTCAAATCGGCCACCGATGTAGTTTCAATGCGCGCAATACCATCAATAATGGCGGTTTTGCCGGCGCAATCTTTCGGTACAAAGAAGGCATAATCTTTAAACGTAATGCGTAAATCGTCGCCTTGTGGATTCTTTAAGGTCATCCAACAACCTTTGGTTTGACAAGCCGCTGTAACTGTTCCCGTTAATTTGGCCACAGCCGCAGTAGTGTCTTTTAATAAGGTGGCAATTTGTTCTACCGGCATGGCCCCGTCTTCGGTAATTTTTTCACCGAAATATTGAAGGCTATCGGTTTTAACGGTAGTTTCTGTGGCTTTTTCACCTTCCTTAGGGGCAGTTTCACAAGCGGTAAACGCAAAAGCCGTAAGGGCTACAAACAGTATTTTTTTCATGATAATAAAATTGTGGTAATCAAATATAAGGGTGGAATGGCATTGGCGACTTACTACTCCCGATTAAATGACAAACGTTGTCCGCGAATATCATCGCGAATTTGCCCGTCATGATACACGCGTTGCCCATTTACAAAAGTGCTCACTACCTTGCCGGGGAAGCTTTGTCCTTCAAATGGACTCCAAGCGCATTTGTAAAAAAGGTTGTTTTTAGTTACGTTGGTCGTTCCGTTCAAATCGAGCAATACCGCATCGGCAAAATAACCTTCGCGTATATACCCGCGTTCGGCAATTTGAAAACAATCGGCTGGGGCGTGACAGGCTTTCTCCACAATTTTCTCTAAACTGATGCGGCCTTCGGCACGGGCTTGCAATAACATCAACAAACTGTGTTGCACCAAGGGAACACCCGCCGGGGCTTCGCCGTAAGGCTTTTGCTTTTCCTCCCAAGTATGCGGGGCATGGTCGGTGGCAATAATATCTAAACGATCATCCAACAAGGCTTGCCAAAGCGCTTCTTTGTTTTCAGGGGCTTTAATGGCAGGATTGCATTTAATTAAATTGCCGTATTGCTCATAATCCTTGGCCGTGAAATGCAAATGATGCACACAAACTTCCGAGGTAATGCGCTTCTGCGACAGCGGAAACATATTCGTGAATAATTCCAATTCTTTAGCCGTACTAATATGCAAAATATGCAAACGCGTATCGAATTTCTTGGCCAATTGCACCGCCGTCAACGACGATTCGTAACAAGCGTCCACATCGCGCAATATGGGGTGCATACGCGCATGGTCGATGCTTTGCCCTTCTTGCAATAAACGGGCTTTGTTCGCATGAATAATATCTTCTTTTTCACAATGCGTGGCAATCAATACTTCACTTTCCGAAAAGATACGTTCCAAGGTGGCAATATTATCTACCAGCATACTGCCGGTACTGGAACCCATGAAGATTTTTATACCACAATACTTGTTTTTATGTGGGTTAACGGCAAGGGCTTTGTCGGCATTGTCGTTCGATACCCCCATGAAGAAACTATAATTCACCGCCGATACTTGGGCCGCACGGTCGAACTTCGCTTCCAAATGCTCAATATCTAAAGTAGGAGGAATTACATTGGGCATTTCCATATACGAGGTTACCCCACCGGCTGCAGCAGCCCGCGATTCCGTGGCAATTTCCGCTTTATGCGTTAAGCCGGGTTCACGAAAATGGACTTGATCGTCGATGAGTCCGGGAATAAGGTAAAGCCCTTCTCCGTTAATTTCGGTAGCCCCGGCTGGCGTATTCGATTGCGACGAAATAGCGGTAAATCGCCCATCTTTCATGGTTACATCGGCCACGTCAATGCGCCCTTCGTTCACAACGTGAACGTTTTTAATCACAAAAAAATCCATAAACAATAAATAGAGTTACAAAGGTAAGGTATATCTTTAACCCTTAATTATTCTTATTCATGAAGTCGAATTGGATGTTATTTGTGTTGCTTTTTCTGGTGTGGGAATCTGCTTCTGGTCAATCAGCCTTTATTAAACGTCAACAGGAAGATAGTTATTTAATCGACCGTTTAGATATTTTGAACGGCCGCGTTTCCGATTCTTTATTTACCTCATTGAATCCAATGAGTTCCCGCGATGTGGTTGAATTTATGGAACGCTATCGCGAAGAACACGATTCCACCATGACGGCCGATGAAAAACGGTATATTGATAATTATATTAGTCAATATGCCGAATGGTCGAACCGTGGCATTGGTTTTGACCCATCCAAGAAGCCGGTTTTGAAGATGTTGTATAAAAACAAAACCAATTTTCTTCATTTTGAAAAAGACGGTAATCTCTTTGTTTTGAATCCGGTATTGGCCTATCAACAAATGGTGGAAACCGGCATTACCAATCAAAATTTATTTTTGAATGTACGGGGTGTCGAAGCCCGTGGCCATTTAAGAAAACGCATTGGGTTTTATACGCACATTACGGAAATACAAGAACGCGGTCCGCAACACCATCAGAATTATGTTCAAAATTTCGAAGCGGTTCCAGGTAACGATCATTATCGTCGTTTCAAAATCGAGAAACCCGGTATTGCCAACGATTATGCCTATGCTTCGGGGTATATTGATGCCGAAGTGATGAAAGACGTGATTCATTTAACCTTCGGGCAAGATCGCTTCCAATATGGCGATGGATTTCGGAGTTTGCAACTCAGCGATTTTGGCGCGAATTACTTATTCTTGAAAGCCAATACCCGCATATGGAAAGTGAATTACCAGAACTTGTTCATGGAGCTCTTACCCCAATCGGTGCATTATGCCGACGATAGTTTGTACCCCAAGAAGTATGCCGCCATGCATCACCTCAGTATCAACCCTACCAAATGGTTGAATATTGGGGTGTTTGAAAGCATCATCTTTTCACGTCAAAATTCATTTGCCTTAAATTATTTGAATCCTGTTATTTTCTACCGCGCCGTTGAATTATATAATGGTAGTCCCGATAATGCGAATGTGGGCTTAAACTTTAAAATTAATCCGGGTATTAAAACTGTTTTTTATGGACAGTTCATGCTCGATGAATTTCGTTTATCGCGCATTCGCGGGGGCGAAAAATGGTGGGGGAACAAATACGCTTTTCAGTTAGGAGCGAAAATGGCCGATCCATTTGGTATTAAAAATATGGTGGTGCAAGTGGAAGGGAATTTGATTCGCCCTTACACCTACTCGCGCGATTCGGTTTCGAATTACACGCATTACAACCAACCCTTGGCCCATCCTTATGGCGCTAACTTAGTGGAAGCTAGTTTTATAATGCGTTATCAACCCAAAGACAAATGGTATATCAGCGCCAAAGCCTTTTACAATAAACAAGGACGCGATACGGCATCGGCTGTTTCGTTTGGGGGGGATGTATTCCGCGATTATGAACGTCGCAGTGGCGAATACGGCATCGGTATGTTCAATGGCTATGCCAGTCGCGTACTATTCGGCAATATCAATGCGGCCTACGAATTCCGCGAAAATTTATATGTTGATTTTGGCTTGAACTATCGCTCCGAAAAAGCGGCTCATCCTAAAAATCCAACATTCAACAGTTTACAGGTATACACCGGCTTTCGCTTAAACTATACTCGTCGAACCTACGATTACTAAAGGTTTCATGCTCGTTTAAAAGAATCTTATGTCTTACAACTTAAGCGCTTTATCCGGCCGTAAAGGATTAGAAGATAATTTATTCGAACAGTTGGGGCGCGCTGCCGCTGAAACAGGAACAGTTTCTGTAAACGACAGTGAGCGTTTGGCCGAAGAATTCTTAATTGGAAAAGCCAATACCTTTGGTGCCGCCTCATTTTACGATTTTACACGCGAAGAAAACCGAGGCAAGAAAGCCTATGTTTGTCAAGGCAGTGCTTGCCTTTGTGCCGGCACGCAAAACGAGGTAGAGCAAAAATTAAAATCGGCATTAGGCGAAGACGCTGTTGGAAGCGCCTATTGTTTAGGGCGTTGCCACGAAAACAACGCCTTTTTATACGAAGGACAAAATTATTCCGGCAAGGATATCGATGAGCTACAACAAATTTTATCGCAAAGCCAAGAAGAACGCCGCACCCGCACCGATGCTTACGGTATGGCGCATATAGGCACGCCGGTATTAATGGCTAAGCCCGAACCAATTGAAGATTATTACACCCTCTTATCGGCGTGCTTGCAAAAATCGCCCGAAGTATTAATTGCCGAATTGCAAACCTCAGGCCTGCGTGGGCGTGGAGGAGCCGGGTTTCCTACCGCTTTCAAATTGGATAGTTGCCGTAAAACCGCGTCGAAATTAAAATTCATAGTGTGTAATGCCGATGAAGGCGACCCCGGAGCTTACAGCGATCGTTACATGCTCGAACAACAAACACATCGTGTTTTGTTAGGTATGATTTTGGCCGGGTATATCGTTGGTGCCTCTTGGGGCGTAGTATATATTCGTGGCGAATACCCCGAAAGTATTCGTGCCTGCGAAGCCGCCATTGCCGAACTCAAAGCCAAAAATTATATTGGTGAAAACATTGCCGGTTCTAATTTTTCGTTTCAGTTTAAAGTTATTCATGCCCAAGGCGCTTATATCTGTGGCGAAGAAACGGCCTTATTATCCTCTATTGAAGGACAACGTCCCGAAGTGCGGGTACGCCCACCTTATCCGGCCCAAGTAGGTTTGTTTAATCAACCTACGGTGGTGAGCAATGTTGAAACCTTGGCGTGTATTCCCTTTATTTTGAAAGAAGGGGGCGAGGCCTTTGCCGCTATGGGGGTTGGTAAGTCAACCGGTACTAAATTAGTGTCATTGGATAGTTTCTTCCATAAGCCCGGTATTTATGAAGTGCCTATGGGAACCCCATTGAAAACGGTAATTGAAGAATTAGGCGGTGGATTTAAATCGCCCATTAAAGCCTTGCACATTGGAGGTCCCTTAGGAGGCTTAGTACCCGTGCATCGTATCAACGAGTTGAATATTAGTTTTGAATCCTTCCAACAAGGGGGATTTTTATTGGGACACGCATCGGTGGTTTGTATACCCGAATCCTTCCCCATGGTGAAATACTTGCATCACCTTTTCGAATTCACAGCCCACGAAAGTTGTGGTAAATGCTTCCCTTGCCGCTTAGGCAGTACACGAGGTAAAGAATTATTCGAAAAAGCCATGCACGAAGGCTATACCATCGATCGTACTTTGTTGAACGATTTACTCGAAACCATGGAAATTGGTTCCTTGTGTGCCTTGGGCGGTGGCTTGCCTTTGCCCATTAAAAATGCCTTGCAATATTTCGAGCAAGAATTGGCCGAATACTTAGCTTAACGCTTCAGCAATAAGCAAGTGGCATGGGCGGTGATGCCTTCTTCACGGCCCACAAATCCCATTTTTTCTGTGGTGGTAGCCTTAATGGAAACCGCATCGATTTCTAATCCTAAACAATCGGCAATGCATTGTTGCATGGCAGCCACATGGGGTTTTATTTTCGGGCGTTCCAAACAAATGGTGCTGTCGATATTCATCACCCGATAACCTCGCTCAAGTACAATATCGGCACAACGACGCAATAATATTTTACTGTCGATGTCTTTATAGGCTTGGTCCGTGTCGGGAAAATGTGTGCCAATATCGCCGGCGGCTAATGCCCCCAATAAAGCATCGCAAATGGCATGCAACAATACATCGGCATCCGAATGCCCCAAGGCCCCTTTATGATGCGGAATTTCAATGCCTCCTAACCAAAATGGGCGTCCTTCTACTAACTGATGAAAATCGATGCCGTAACCAATGCGTATCATAATATAAAGTTGAAATAAAAAAAGCTATTGCAACAATAGCTTTTTTAAAAATGAGGTTGAATGAATTATTTCTCGTCGCGTTCGTCTTTCTGATCGTCTTTTTTGTCGTCTTTATCGCTCTTCTTGGTCTTGCCGTCTTTACCGTAAATAACCTTATTCAAATCGTCGAATTCAAACAATAAGGAGAAACGCAAGGTGTTCGATAAGGGGTTGCGATTGATACCCGAACCGGAAGGAACTAAGTAAGCAAAGTTGATACCAAACACACTGTATTTCAAACCGGCACCTACGGTGAAATAACGACGGTCGCCTTTGTAACGGCTTTCGTAGAAATAACCGGCACGGGCAAAGAATTGATTTTGATACGAATATTCAGCACCAATACTGGCCATTACTTCTTGAATTTCTTCGCGGAAGCCATTGGGCGCATCGTTGAACGAACCGAAAATACCACTCATCAAACTCTTGTTGTACGGGTAGGTTTGAATGCCATTGCTATCAATTTGTGGCGATGGAACCAATAACTTGTTTAAGTCTAAGGCAAAGGTCAATTTATTGAATTCATCGAGGCTGTAACTATACGCGGCCCCAATGCCTAAATTGGTTGGAATGAAATCTTTACGGTCGTTGGTGTACGAAACTTTCGAACCTAAATTCGTAATTACAGCACCAAAGTTGAAACGAGAGCCTTGACCGGTTTGGTCGTTATAATTAATGTCTTTGGTATAGAACATACCAAAATCAACGGCAAACGATTTGCCCGGTTTGAAGGCCGAACCACCACCACTGGCATTAGCCGCCCCATTAATGATATTCGAATGAATGTATTTACCGGTTAAACCAATCGATAAGTTTTCGGATAATTTACGCGAGTAACCCAAATCGAAGGCGAATTCGCGGGGTTGACCTGTTCCTAAAGAACTGGCATTGATATCGGTATAACTGATAGAACCCATCGAGAAGTAGCGTAAACTCGCACTCACGGCTTGGTTCTTTTCTTCCCCGTTCCCGAAACGAACATAACCCGATAAATAGGCTAAGAAAATATCGGGCACTAAATCGCGCAACCAAGGGGTATAGGTAATAGAAGCCCCCATTTCTTTATCGGCCATGGCCAATTTCGACACATTCCAAAACTGGGCGTTAGCATCGGGCGATAAGGCAATTCCCACATCGCCCATGGCACCTGAACGGGCATCCGGACAAATACGCATGAAAGGCACGGCGGTGGTGATGGTATTATACGAATCACTACCGTCGAGATTCGATTGTGCAGAAACGGTTTCAGACAGCAAAGCAACTCCGGCTAATAAAGCAAGCGATAATTTTTTTACAAACATTGTATGAATCTTAAATGAAGTCGAATTCAATCCGATAGGCGAATGGGCTTTTAAGCAAGACGAAGGTAGCGTTTTTCAATGATTTCTAATGCAAAATTACCAATTTTTGAAGTTGAGAGGCTTTTTGCCCTCCGGCACCACGAACACTCACCTTGTATAAATAGACCCCATTGGCTAATCGGTCGCCAAATTGGTCGCGGCCATCCCAAACAATATCATCCACCCGAGTTCCTTCACAGACCCGTTGTTCATGAATTCGTCGAACTACTTTCCCGGTAACCGTGTATATGGTAATGTCGATGTTCAACATTTCGTTGGGTAAATTATGTTCGAACATGAAGCGGGTGCTGGTGGAGAATGGATTCGGGTAATTATAAACCCGATCTAACTTGCCTTTGTCGGAGCGACTCACCACAAAGTTCAATCGAACCTCATTGGAATTATTGTACACATCCCAAGCTTTGATGACAGCCGTATGTGGCCCTTCCGTTAAATTGTTCAAGGGGAAACGCACCTTACCACTTTGATAACGGTCTAAATCGGCTTCGTAAAACTGATTCAAGACGTACGTTTTTTGGGCATCGCCATCCAACTGCAAGGTAATGTCATGTCCAATGGAATTGCCGGTATAATTGATGCCGTTTTCATCGAATAAATTCAATATAAGCGTTGAATTCGGCGTGGTTAAGCCACCGTCCACAAAGCGTTCGCTGTTCAAGAAGGCTTTAATGGTTGGGCCGGTTTGGTCGCTACCACTATTCGGTGAACTGCCACCTACCCAAATACCGGTGTCGTAGCCATTCCCGTCTTCATTTTCGTTTTGAACGTAATAACTCATTTTTCCGTGCCCAATGCTGTAGTTGATGTCTTTGGGTACCACAAAAGTCATATTGAACCGGCCATTCGTAACGGTGGCCTTTCCTTTATAGATGGCATTGTTTTGTAAGCTGTAGGTACGCAATGGACTATTCGAGGTATTTTGTAGGGTGTTTTGATTCTTGGGCTTGTCGAAAAGCGTTACAAAAACCACCCCATTATAAGTGGGCAAGAATTGTCCTTGTGCATCGGTAATTCGGCCACTAATGCTGTATTTGCCCAAGGCTTTCAAGGTGTCGTATTGTTGTTGCACCGAAACGCCATTGATGCTGTCGGTCACAACACGGTGTTTAGGAAAGGCTAAAGGAAGCGCCGGATCGCCCAACAAGGCAAATTTTCTAAAATTCGACGCCGCATATTCATCAATGCTGTTCACATAACGTAAGTTCTTCGATAAACGATATGCATCGCCCATAGTAGGATTTTTGCCATTGGCCATGGGTTTAAATCCCGTCATCATGTAATTCAAATTCATGATGCGGTTTTGGTCGGCATATACCAATTGGGTGGTGGTCATGAGGGCGATAGCCCCACCATCGCGTTTTTGCAATAATATTTCGCCGGCCGATTGTATAGCAGGATTGTCGAAGGGCGCAAAATCGCAAGTAGCCGTAATAAACAAAGGCAACTTGTTTAAGTTGTTCAACACATTAATATCATCCATCGAAAAGATGCGTTCTTCGCACCAACCCAATGGACCACCATGCCCATTATAATTCATTAAAAGGGTGCCATTGTATAAGTTGGCAACCAAGGCTTTATTGGCATCGGGGGCTCGTGGACCGGCCGGGGTGGCTTGTAAACTGAAGCCATCGACGTAAAACTTGTAGTTATTATACACCGGCAAAGAATCCTTGGCATAATTGGCCATAATTTCCGCATCGTCTAAATGAATGGCCCCATCGCCATCATCGGCCGCAAACGATAGGGTATTTTTCCATGGACCAAAGGATGTAGGGCTATCGTAAATTTTTATTTTGTTGAGAATATCTTGGGCTTGACTCAAACTGCTCACGGTTAAACGGCCTATTCCAATATCGAGGGTATTGGCATGCAAGAAATCGTAATTATTGATGTTCTCATCATCGTCTAAGAATCCAAAGAAATCGTCGGTACAATAACTTAGGGTTTTATTCGTGCTTTCGTTGGTTTCGTAGGTTGGAACGAAATTGGTATTGTTGGCAATTCGGTTTTTATAATCGTAAGAAGCATCGCCTAAAAACAATACTTGGTCGGGCATATTGTTTAATCCGCCTTTGTCGTAGAGCATTTTAATAAAATCGCGCAAGGCACTAATGTCTTGGGTTCCCGACGAAAACTCATTGTAAATTTCCTGAGGCGTTACCACCAAGGTTTCCATATTGCGTTTTTCACTATGGTGTTGTGCCAAGGCATTCGCCACCGATTTGAAATCGGGGTGCGTAATGATAATATAGTTTTTCGGGGTCAATGCGTGTAAGTCCTGATTAGCCACACTACCCACAAATTGCGGCGTATTCAATGCACTAACATTAAAGGCCGCATACATCCGCAAACGACTCGCATCGCGGGCGAAACTATAGGTGCCACCGGCAAGACTACCTTGAATAGCCACCGGTATTAATGGGTCGGTAATATCCCAAACTTGGATTCCGGCGCCGGCATTGGCTATATTAAATTGGGCGGTTTGTCCGGCACCAACACTATTGAAATCCGAAAAAATTAGACTGCTTCCTGTCATGCTCAATTGACGTCGAAGGTTGACTTCTAAAAAATCGAGGAAGGCCGCGGCACTGCTACTTCCCCGCGAAAATTCCATCGATAAGGTGAAGGCTGAACCATTGAGCGTGGTAGTACTCACATCGTCGGATACACGTACCACAGGTTGCGAGAATACAGGAGGATTCGCTTGAAAAATAGGATTGTGTAGGGTAGTGCCATTCAACGAAACGCGCATACTGCTGAGTCCACTGGCAGAATTCACTCCAATACGCGTTCTTATTTTAGCGCTTGAATTCGGTACAATGTCGTTAAGATTGAACGCGTAATTGCGGGTAAGGTAACGGCCCGGTAAATCGCTGAATTCATCGCCCCACCAATCTTTTCCGTATTTCCCTAAGTTGGCAGAATCTTTATCGTAGTAATAGAAATAATCGTAGGCGTTTACACTTTGTGTGAATGCGGTGGCTGAAGGGGCCGAGGTGGTGCGTAAGCCATTACTGCCATCCATTTTCAAAAAGTAGGCACTCACATCGCTGTAAGGGTTATTGGCATGAACGAAGCGTTTGCTCGTGGTGTCGAACAGCACCGTATTTGGACCGGCTGCATAAAAGAGAAAATAATCGCCGGGATTAATAACCCCGTCCCCACCATCGTTCACGTAAAGGGCGTTCTCCGCCAAATCGTCTATACGGGCTATGGCATTGTCTTCCGCCAGGGCTTGTCCACCATTACCAAATAGCTGAAACGAACTGCTAGGGCGTGCCGATGGCTCTATGCCCGTATTCGTTTTAATGAAATTATAATCGATTTTATAAACCCCGGGTTTGTTGATTTCGAGACGATAAAAATTTCCTGAAGCCAAAACGGAATGAGCGGCATAAACCCGCGATCCATTGGGTTTCGAGGCCATATTCCCGCTTTCTTGCAATTCAATATCGCACGATTGTACAAAATTGACGGTATTGGGTCCGCTTTGGATGTATTGTGGAACGAAAATATAAGCAAAGGCTTGTTTGCGCTCCCGGCCAATCATCACTTTGGCTTCTAACTGTTGTGGGTAGTTTAGGTTTTTATCGAAAACCCGACTTGATTTCAATACCGGATTACGCAATTGCACCTTAGGCATGGCGTAATATTGCAAAGGGCGTTTTTCGATGCGGTACAAGGCTTCCGAGGCGGGTTTTTCTTCCGTTGAACGATCGATGGCATTCCCCATTCGGGCTTGGGCATGTACGTTCAGCGTACTTCCTCCTAGCAAAAGCCAAAATATTAAAATCCGTAGTTGCATAGTGAATTCCTACAAACATCAAAGATACGTAACCCTAAAGGGTGAACGATGTTTTTCGTAGAACGCCAATAAGTAGTGTTTATTGTGAATTATTCCGAATCGGAATCCTTCGTTTCAGGGTTTACCGTAATCTTGATTTTTTGCAAACGACGTTTATCGAGTTGCAATACCCGGAATTCAAATTGTTCGAAACGGAAAACCTCACTCGTGGTAGGGAATTTACCGGCCAATTCAAGCACCAATCCGGCCAAGGAATCACTTTCGCCACGCACATCTTCAAATACTTCAGTAGGAACGGCCAATACCTTACACATGTCGTTGATGAGTACTTTCCCTTCGGCCACGTAATTATGGTCGTCAATTTTCTTCATCATTAACTCGTCCTCGTCGAACTCATCGCGAATATCGCCAATGATTTCTTCCATAATATCTTCTAAAGTAACCAAGCCCGATGTGCCACCGAATTCATCCACCACAATGGCCATATGAATGCGTTTCTGCTGAAATTCATGCAATAAATCTTCAATCAATTTCGATTCATGCACAAAATAAGCGGGGCGAATCAGAGTATGCCAATCGGTATTGCCATCGTTTAAAAACTGCAATAAATCTTTGGTGTATAAGGTGCCTTTAATTTGGTCTAACGACTCATCGTAAACGGGTAGACGCGAAAAGCCGGTTTCGCGAACTTGTTTCTTCACCGCTTCAAAGTCCCAGCTATAATCCAAGCCAGAAACATCTAAACGGGTGCGCATAATTTGCTTCACCGTGATTTCTCCAAACTTTAAAATGCCTTTAAAAATGTTTTTTTCTTCCTTGGTTGCTGTATGTCCAACGGTTAATTCAATGGCATGCTCCAAATCTTCATTGCTCAATTCTTTCTTTTGTTTCGAAGCAAAACGATCTTCTATAAAACTGGTGGAATTCACCAAGAAATTACTGAAGGGCGCAAAAAGTTTATCGATAAAATGAATAAAAGGCGCCGTGTACAAACTGAGTTTTAAATTGTTTTGGGTGGCATATACTTTCGGTAAAACTTCGCCAAACAACACTAAGAAGATAGTCACCACCACAATTTGAAGAAACAAATCGACGGTATGTACCAAGGTTTCGCTGAGTCCCGGGAAAAGGGCTTCCACATCCAATACTTCTTTAAAAAATAAATTGGCACAAATAATGACCGCAATATTGAGGAAGTTATTCCCAATAAGAATGGTGGCCAATAAACGTTTCGGTTTTTCTAATAGAGATAAAACCGTTTGGTATGAAGGCTTTTCCTTGGTTTTAAGGTGATTGATATCGGTGGCCGACAAGGAAAACAAGGCTACTTCAGAGCCGGAAATAATAGCCGATAAGATGAGTAAAACTACTATTAAAATACCCAAAACCACCAAGGAATTGGCACTCAAATGAGTTATTAAAAGGCTATGAAGAATGGTATGATATGCCGAATCAGGATCCAATGCAAAAGGGTTTCGTGAACAATCATAGCGAATTAAATAACTATGCTTTGAACGAACAAATATACTCGATTAGAAATTAATATGGCAAATCGTCCGAAATGTCGGCTTGCTCATCGTTTAAAGAACCTGTACTTAAACTGTTGGGTTCTTCGTGTTCGCTTCGATATTCACCGCTACGCTTATCCAACATCACCAAGTTCGAAGCAATAATTTCGGTCATAAAACGTTTATTCTTGTCTTTGTCTTCCCAAGAACGTGTGCGTAAGCTTCCTTCAATATGCACCAAGCTTCCTTTATGCAAATACTTCGCCGCTAGTTCGGCCAAGCCCCGCCATAACACAATATTGTGCCATTCGGTTTGTGGTACGGTATTCCCTTTTTTGTCTTTGTAGGTTTCCGTGGTAGCGAGTGGGAACTTGGCTACAGGAATGTTTCCTTCGATGTATTGGATCTCCGGATCTTTTCCTAAATTACCAATTAGGAAAACGTGATTTACTCCTCTCATACGTTTGGTTTGTTTTAGTTCAGCCTAAATTAAGTTTTAAAGATAACCGGCGTTTTTTAAAAAAACAAGCACCATGCGAGGAAATGCCAAGGTTTTTAAAGAATTAATTTTAACCCAATTTAGCCCGTTTTGACGCATAAAGGCTTGTCCGGGATCGCCCAATACATAAAATCGACCTATTATTTTTTGATGCGATAGTACTTGTTGCACCACCATCGGTTCGGGCATATTCCCTGTAAAAGCCTTGTTAACCGGCCATTCCACGGTTTCATTCTCGCTTTCCAATAGCCAAGGGGTTTGCAAATCGGCCCAAATATCGTTGTCCACTCGGCGTAAGAGCGCCAGTTGGTCTTGGTATTGAAAAACCGCAAAGTGAAAATGCCTGATTTTCAGCGGATTTTTTTTCTTTTTGGTGGGAAAGGCATCCACCTTGCCCATGTGAAAGGCACGGCAACCTGTTTGCAATGGACAAATTCCACATTGCGTTTGTTTGGGCGTGCATACCGTGGCGCCCAAATCCATCATAGCCTGATTGAATAAATCGGGCTGATTTTTCGGTAAGAAAGTATTCGCCGTTTCGGTAAAATAACGTTTCCCCGCCACACTAGCGGGATCTATGGCACTCGCCATGTATCGGCTCAATATCCGAATCACATTGCCATCTACGGCGGCATGTGGTTTTTTAAACGCAAAGGAAGCAATGGCCGCAGCGGTATAATCGCCAATGCCGGGTAATTCGCGCAATTGTTCAAACGTTTCCGGGAAAGAACCTTGGTACGCTTTTTGAATAATTTGAGCGGTTTTCATCAAATTTCGGCAACGGCTATAATACCCCAAGCCTTGCCATGTATTGAAGACCAATTGCTCGTTGGCTTGGGCCAAATCGGGCAGGGTAGGGAAGCGCGAAATGAAGCGCTCATAATAGGCCAAGCCTTGATCTACACGGGTTTGTTGTAAAATGATTTCACTTAACCAAATGTAATAAGGGTTCTTAATACCCTTCCAAGGCATACTGCGTTTATTGGTATTTCGATGCCATTTCAGCAGTGCTTCGCTGAAGGTCTGAATTTCCGACCTAGATAAGGATTCCATGCTTTGTGCAAAGATGCTATGAAAGATGAGGAATTCATATTACTTTTGCTTATACGTGGCTAAAACACGATGCCGTGAACAAATCGGAACTCATACACACCATTTCAGAACAAACCGGTATTCCCAAGGTGGATATATTGGTTACGTTAGAGCAATTTTTTGTTCATGTAAAATCGACCCTTACCGCCGGTGAAGAAATTCATATTCGTGGCTTCGGTACCTTCCACCCCAAGAAAAGAGCCGCTAAAATTGGGCGAAACATCAAACGAAATACCACCGTTGAAATCCCCGAACATTTCATTCCGGCTTTCAAACCGGCCAAGGAGTTTTCCGAAGACGTGAAGCGCAAGGTGAATGCCAAGAAGACTTTGAACAATAACGATTAAATTAACGATTCCGTGCAAACGAAACATTGGGTACTACTCGGAGGAGCAATTCTCCTCATTATTCTCTTACTTCAATTCGGTCAATTTAAAAGCAAGAAAGCCTCCGTATCGGGTGCCCCGGCCGGTAGCGAAATGCCCATGCCCGGAGCCCAAGGCGATCAACATGCCCACGATTTCGACATCAAGGCTTACTTAGATAAGCAAATGAAGGTGCTGAGCGATACCGCCCGCCAACGTGCCCAATCCCTCACGGAAACCGCTGAAACAACGCCTACACCCGTCAATTACAAGAATATTGCCGAATGCTGGGAACTGCACGACGAGCTCAATGCCGCCGCGTATTATTATAAAAAGGGCGCTTTTTTGGAAAATACCGAAAAAAGTCTCACCTTCGCAGGCCAATTATTACTGGTTCTGATGCAACGCAATCAAGAACCCGGAATAAGGGCTTGGCAGGCGCAAGAAGCCATAGAATGTTTTAATAAGGTGTTGGAACGGAATCCGGAAAGCACCGAAACTAAAATAGCCTTGGCCACTTGTTACACCGAAGGTACCGGCGAAACCATGAAAGGGGTTACGCTGTTGCGCGAAGTAACTGCCAAGGATAGTACGAATATCGCTGCCAACATCATTCTTGGGAAACTGGCCATTCAATCCGGACAGTTCGACAAGGCCCAACGTCGCTTGGAAATGGTGGTCTCGATGCAACCCGAAAACACAGAAGCCATGTATTTCTTGGCGGAATCGTATAAGGGACTCGGGCAGAAAGAAAAAGCCGTGAAATGGTTCGAACAGTGTAAAAAACTGGTCAACAATCCCGACTTTTCCGCAGAGATAGACCGGTACATCCAATCGATGAAGTAAACTTATTTGTAAACATAAAATCATTACATATGCCTTGCGGAAAAAAACGTAAACGTCATAAAATTGCAACCCATAAGCGTAAAAAACGCTTGAGAAAGAATCGTCATAAGAAGAAATAACCTGAATTAGGTTTATGGCATAACGAAAACACACCATCGTGTGTGCTTTCGTATTTCCTGCCGTGCCCGCTACTTCGCTACCCTTCCCGTGGAAAAAGAATTGGTTATACAGTCCTCCGAAAGTGGGATTGAAATCGCCTTGTTGGAAAACAAGAAACTCGTTGAATTGCACTTCGATAACTCGGGGGGCAGTTTCAACGTGGGTGACCTTTACTTGGGTAAAGTGAAAAAAATCATGCCCGGCTTGAATGCCGCCTTTGTGGATATCGGGCACGAAAAAGACGCTTTCCTCCACTATACCGATTTGAGTCCTCAGTTCAACAGCCTGCTTAAATTTACGAAGCTGGCCATGAACGACCATGGCAACAAGCCTTTTCAATTTGCCGATTTCGAACTTGAACCTGAAATAGTTAAAACAGGGAAAATGACGGATGTGGCCGGACAAAAACCGTTTGTCTTGGTTCAAATTTTAAAGGAACCGATTTCAACCAAAGGTCCGCGCATTAGTTGCGAATTATCTATTCCAGGGCGCTTCCTCGTGATGACGCCCTTTAATAATTTCGTGAATATTTCGCGTAAAATTCAATCGGTTGAAGAACGCAAACGCCTGCAACGCATCATTGAAAGTATCAAGCCTAAAAACTTCGGTATTATTGTGCGCACGGCCGCGGAAGGACAAAGCACCGCTGAATTGCACCAAGATTTGCTTCAAATGGAAGCCGCTTGGAACATGATTTTTCACAATTTGCGTGGTGCCAAACCGGCTCAGAAAATTCTAAGCGAACAAAATAAAACGACCTCCCTCCTGCGCGATTTGCTGAATAAAGATTTCAATCGCATTGTCGCCAACGATGCCAATATCGTGAAGGAAGCCTCGGAGTATATTGCGCGTGTTTCCCCGGGACACGAAAAGATTGTGCAATTGCATCCGGGTACGGCACCACTCTTCGATTCCTTAGGCGTTTCCAAACAAGTTAAATCCTCGTTTGGGAAAACCGTGATGATGGATAGTGGTGGCTATTTGGTGATTGAACACACCGAAGCCCTGCATGTGATTGATGTAAACAGTGGACATAAATTCACCAGTGCCAATCAGGAAGACAATGCCTTCAATACCAACATTGAAGCGGCTGAAGAAATAGCCCGACAAATTCGCCTGCGCGATATCGGCGGTATTATTGTGGTGGATTTTATTGATATGCGCACGCCCGAACACCGTCGCGATATTGCCCATGCCATGGAGCGCTTCATGAAAAACGATCGCGCCCGCCATACGGTATTACCGCTCTCGAAATTCGGCTTATTGCAAATTACCCGCCAACGCCTTCGTCCCGAAATTAATATCAGCACCGGCGAAACCTGTCCAAGTTGTCAAGGCACCGGCAAAATTCGTTCCTCGCAACTTCTCCTCGACGATATCGAAAAGCATATCAAATACCTGCTCAGTAACCTCAATGCTTCGGTGGAACTCATTGTTCACCCCATTGTAAAATCGCACCTCACAAAAGGGTTATTGTGGAACTCCATCTTCGCCAAATGGAAAAAGAAATATGGTAGTTTTACCCTCAACGAAGACGAAGGTTACGAATTCCTTCAATATAAATTCTTCGATAAAAATACCGGCGAAGAAATTAAATTTTAATCGCCGCGTTTAAAGGAATTGGCAAATAAAGCCCCCTTGTAAACTCATACTCACCAATAAATAGCCCATGTGAATGGCGGCGTAGCGAAACGATTTCATTTCGAACACCACCCCATAACCTATGGCAGGCACCGCTACCAGGAGGGCTAAAATAAACCCATGCAAAGCCCCATGTTTAAAGGTTCTGAACCGCGTACCATAGGTATCGAAAAAATGCTTGAGGTATAAACTGCTTTCACTGTTCGGATCGGCTAAGGTCGCATCGCCTTCAAATATCGAATTCATATGCAGTTGATGAATGGTGTTCGAGCTTAAAGCCGCCCCCAATAAGAGCGAGAAGAACAAGGCCAAACCCATGGTCTTTGCCATATTCGCACTGCGGGCCTTTTCCAAGGTCATACCACTTTCTTGCATCCACACGTTCCCAAACACCTTGGGGTTATACCAAATAAATCCTATCAACATCGGAATGATTGCCGACAAAGGCACGATATACCACGTCATGTGCATAGCCAATAATTTTTTTAAAAATAAAACGAATTGCCAGTTACCAATAATCTTTTTTTGGGGCGCTCGTCGAATTATAAGATTCAACCAATATCGGGCTACCAACTACGCAAAGCGAGTTTGAAAGCGAGAGCGAGTATTGTTTTTCCTGAAATAATATACTTCGCTAAAAACGATAACCAATGGCCATATGAAACTGAGCCGCAAAGGAGAGGTTCGAATTGGGATTATTGCGGAACGCTTTATTGTCGTAATAATTAATTCCAATACCACCATCTAAGCCTAAATAAACTTGGTTGGCTACATACACATTCAAGGAATGATTCAATAAGAATCCAATTTGAGTACGAGGTGTTTTGGAAATTAAAATATTTTCTTGCCCGGTTAAAGGATCCCAGGTGTATTCGCGGTTATGATCTTCCCCTTTCCCAAAATACAAGGTGGGGGCAATGGCATAGGCTACAACATCTTGACTGTTTTTACGCGGATAAAACTTCGCGGATACGCCCAAATTCACATAAGGTTGGTTTAAGGAAACCATCATAGGCACCTTGATACCAAAATTATTATTGATGGTGCGTTCGTAAGAAAATCCTACACCAATAAAATCGTCGGCATTCACATGCAAGGGATGGAAAGCCAAGGTGTGCTTGTACATCTTTTCTTTTGGTGCCGATTTTTTAAGTTGTGCCGAGGCATTCTCGGGAGTGAGATTCAATAAAACAGCACTGAGCAAAACGGCCATGAACGATTTCATAATGGTAAATTTAAGGAAGCAAAAGTAAGCGATTAAACGAAGGTAAACCTTGATTTAGGCTAGCTTTTTATACCGTAATCGCAAAGAGTTTAAAATTAAAATAATATCGCTGAGTCCCATTATAGCCGCACCCCAACCCGGTGTTAGTAATCCGGAGGCTGCCACGGGAATAGAAATCACATTATAAAAGAAGGCCCAAAATAAATTTTGTTTGATGGTGATATAGGTATGCTTCCCAATGCCTAAAGCCATGGGCAAAGTAGGCAGGGAATTATTAATAAGCACCACCCCCGCACTTTGCATGGCTATTTGTGTGGCATCGCTCAAAGAAATGCCCACATGCGCTGTGGCTAAGGCCGGTGCATCGTTAATGCCATCGCCTACCATGGCAACAGGTTGTTCCTTCGCTAAGGCTTGCAATTTGGCCATTTTTTCGTGCGGTAAACAATCGCCGAAAACATGCGGTATGCCCGCTTCTTTGGCTACTAATTCGCATTTCGCTTGACGGTCCCCACTCAATAAAACCGTTTTGTAACCACCGGCATGCAATTGCGCAATCATGCTCGGAATGCCCTCCCGCAGGGTGTCTTGCAAATCAACCCAACCCACCAATTCACCTTGCCGACTCACATACAAATCGTGGGATTCGCCCGAATTGTCTTCGCCGAATAGCCAACGCTTCGAGCCAATTTGCCATTGAATGCCTTCGGCACTGATGGCCTTTAAGCCATACCCTTTTTCTTCTTCAATGTGTTGCCATTGAATGGGCACTTGCGCCGGCCAGGCTGTCACCAAAGCCTTGGCAATGGGGTGCGACGAATGCGCTTCTAAACTGCTTACAATGGCTTTGAAACTTTCTTCGGGTAATTCGCTGTGCCAGGCAGACACTTGTAATTTCCCTTGCGTTAAGGTGCCCGTTTTATCGAATACGATGGTTTTAATATCCCGGCATTTTTGCAAGGTATCGCCCCCCTTCATTAAAATACCCATTCGCGCCGCGCGACCCATGCCCACCATCACGGCGGCCGGCGTGGCTAGGCCCATGGCGCATGGACAAGCCACCACCAAAACGGCAACGGCCCGCATCATACTGCTTTCAAACGAAATATGAAAAGCCCAAAAAGCGATGGCGAACGTTAAGAAGGCAAGTACTAAAACTACCGGGACAAAAATGGCTGAAATTTTATCGGCCAAACGTTGTAAGGGCGACTTAGCCGCTTGGGCTTCATTCACCAACTGAATAATGCGCGATAAGGCCGTGGCATCACCAACCGCCGTTACTTTCATGCGCATAGCCCCTTCGCTTAATAAAGTACCGCCAACAACCGTGGCATCAACGCTTTTACTCACCGGTATACTCTCGCCCGTCATCATGCTTTCATCGAACAAACCTTGTCCTGAAACAATCACCCCATCGGCCGGTACCCGATCGCCGGTATTCACTTGCACAATATCGTTTACCCGCAAAAACTGATTGTCAATTTCTTGTATGCTTTCTTTGCCAATACTATCGGTAAACACAATGCGCGCTGTTACTTCGCGAAATTGCAACAAGGCCGTCATCGAGGCCCCAGTTTGTTTCATGGTGTATTCTTCCAATACATTTCCAGTAAATATCAGGGTGATGATGGACGCGCATGTTTCGAAAAATAAATAATGATGAACATGTTCCGGATATAAAAACCAACCGGCCAAACTATAAAAAAAGGCCGCTGAACTTCCAATGAAAATCAATACATCCATATTCGGAATGCCATTGCGAATGGAACGAATGGCGCTTCTTCCAAAATGAATAAAGCCTAAACCATACACCGGTAAACATAAAATGAGTTGTACCCACGGATTGTGCAAGGGCGCCCAATTCGTGAACATATGCGCCATCAAAGGAAGCCAACACGCCAATGAAATCAACCACATGGTTTTCAAACTCAAGCCGCCGCCATGCGTATGTTCATGCACATCCGCCCCTTTCGCATTCGCTTTGTTGCTAACGGTGTACCCTAACTTTTCAATGCCCGCATAAATGGCTTTCAGTCGTTCGGGATCATCGACGGAAAAAGTTAATTGACCGGTAACCGGATTCGCTACGGCATCTTGTATGCCTTCTTTAACTAAGTAATTGGTGATGGTGAGGGCGCAATTCCCACAAGTCATGCCACCCACCTTCGTATCAACGGGGGTATTCATAGATACAAAGGTATTTGTTTCGCGTTAAGCGTTACGTCATCTTTATTTCAGTTGTTTGTTAAACACCTTTTTGAATTTCTCCAATTTTGGTTGAATCACAAATAGACAATAGCCTTGATTGCTGTTCTGTCGGTAATAATCTTGATGATAATTTTCGGCCGCATAAAATTCCGTCATCGGCTCTACTTGGGTCACAATGGGTTTATCGTAAACGCCCGCTTCATTCAGCTCTTTGATATACTTCAGGGCTAAATTCTTTTGGGCTTCATTATGATAAAAAATAGCGGAACGGTATTGGGTGCCCACATCATTCCCTTGCCGATTGAGTTGCGTAGGATCGTGGGCTTGCCAAAAGGCGGCCAATAAGGCGTCGGTTGAAAGAATGGCCGGATTGTATACCACTTGCACCACTTCGGCATGTCCGGTAGTGCCTGAACAAACCGATTTATAATCCGGATTTTTTAAGTGTCCACCGGTATACCCCGATACCACCCGTTCCACCCCTTGCAACAATTGCAATTGGGCTTCCACACACCAAAAACAACCACCGCCTAAGGTGATGGTATCGAGCGATTGGCTTGGTTTTCCTTTGGTTTCAACTAAGGCATCCATATGTTCTTTTTTTTGAAGTTGGCCTTCACCGCTATTGCAGGCGAAAAGCAAGGTGAGTAATAAGAAGGTCATTCGTGGCATGCGTTTTTATTTTTTTTCAAATTGAATCACCACCGAATTAATGCAGTAGCGTTTATAGGTTGGAGCCGGACCATCATCGAAAATATGTCCCAAATGCGCATCGCAAGAACCACAACGCACTTCCACCCGTTGCATGCCGTGACTATTATCTTCTAAATAGGTCATGGCATTTTTAGTAATGGGTTCAAAGAAACTCGGCCATCCGCAACTGCTTTCAAATTTCCCTTCCGAACGAAAGAGGGCTTGACCACAAGCGGCACAATGATAAACGCCCGCCTCATAAAAATTCCAATACTGTCCCGAAAACGCATACTCCGTGCCTTGTTGTCGGGCCACCCGATACACGTCAGGGTCCAATACTTTTTTCCATTCTTCGTTGCTGACTTTCAGTTTTTCGCTTCTGTTTTTTTGATAATGCGGATTCGTGGTTTTCATAGTGGTGGAGGTGGGTTGTTGTGCTTGCAAGCATGCCCCGAAACCGAGCATGAAAAATACAAGCGAGAATAATCGAACAAACATGAACGCAAAGGTCTGCGTAAAATGCCTACCCAAGCATAAAACGCCCCTTGTTTCGGGTGAAGAAGTATCAATAAAATTGATATTTTCAGCCTTGTCTTCCATATAAAACCGCTTCGCTCGTAAAAAATGTTGGTAATCTCTTAAGGCTTGCTTATTTTTAGACCTTAGAAACGATTTGCCCAATGTTCAGGAAGTTAATCATGGTAGTGGCCGCCTTGGCCATGATGTTGCCGGCCGAGGCACAGAATATGCGCAAAGCATTAAAGAAAAGAACCGCTGAAGCCGGTGTTATTGGTAGTGTAGGTTATTACGGTAATCCGCATTGGGGCGCCGGGGCGAATATCCATTATCTCCACGGCATTGGTCGTAAACGCCAAACCATTAGCATTGGGGCCGGTGTACGCGGTAATTTATTCTTCTCGAAAGATCGTGAGTATACCACCTCCAGCGCCGTATTAAGCGCCATGAATCCCGGTGGTGCCGATTCGATGTTTTTGAAAGAAGTTCAAACCAATACAGTCAATGCTTACCTCGCTGTAAAAATCTTCGTGAAACGCGGCGTGAATATCATTTTCACCACCGATATCGGGGGTGTGAATTTCGGCGACCGTAAAGAAGGGTATTTCCATTCGTACGAAACCAATCCCGTACCGCCCGGAACCCGCTATTTCACCGAGCCTTATGCCTTCAATGCGCAAATTCCCGGGAAAGAAAGTTATGGTACCATCATGACGGAATTGTATGGCACCTTCCGTATCAATCCGGTATTGATGTGGCGCTTAGGGGTGAATCACCTCCGCAACGAATACGTAGCCGACCGTAATATTCCTATGAACGGCAAACGTTTCTCGCAAAGCAATTGGATGGTGATGACCGGTCTCGGTTTCGACCTCCGTTGGCAGAAGAACGCCCGCCAAGGAAACTTGTGGTAAACAAAAACGAACATCAACCGAAACCGCCAAGTATCCCTTGGCGGTTTTTTTATGAATTTGCATGTACTTTTGCGCCTGTGCTCGACCCGAAAACCATTGCCTTTCACACCTTAGGTTGCAAACTGAATTTTGCCGAAACCTCCACGCTCTCCCGTCAATTGGAGGGTGATGGTTATGTAAAAACCGATTTCAATCAATTGGCCGATGTGTATGTGATTAATACCTGTTCGGTAACCGAGAATGCCGATAAGGAATGTAGGCAATTAATCCGCAAGGTGAAGCGACAAAACCCCGAAGCCCGCGTGGTGATTACCGGTTGTTATGCCCAATTAAAGCCCGAGCAAATTGCCGAGATGGAAGGGGTGGATATGGTGATTGGTGCCGGCGAAAAATACAATATCGCTCAACACCTCAAGCAATACCAACCCGGCGATAAAGCCCAGGTATATAGTTGCGATATCGAATCGATTGAAGGCTTTCATGCTTCCTATTCGGTGAACGATAGAACCCGCACCTTTTTGAAAGTGCAAGATGGTTGCGATTATTCGTGTACGTTTTGTACTATTCCGTTAGCCCGTGGACATAGCCGCAGTGATAGCATTCAAGGTGTGTTGAACAATGTGCAGGAATTGCAACAAGCGGGTGTGCAAGAGGTGGTATTAACAGGCGTGAACCTTGGCGATTTTGGTAAAGGCCATCAGGGGCAACGCAAACACGAAGAAAACTTTTTCGATTTGGTGAAGGCCCTCGAAACCGAAAGCCAAATGCCGCGTTTTCGTATATCGTCCATCGAACCGAATTTATTGCATCCGGAGCTGATTGATTATATCAGCAATTCGCAACGTTTCATGCCCCATTTTCACATGCCCTTGCAGAGTGGCAACAACGAAATGTTGGGCGCCATGCGTCGCCGTTACCGCCGCGAATTGTATGCCGAACGCGTGGCCTTGATTAAAGAAAAAATGCCCCACGCTTGCATTGGCGTCGATGTGATTGTGGGCTTCCCCGGCGAAACCGAAGCACACTTCCTCGACACCTTCGAATTCCTGCATCAATTGCCAGTATCGTATTTGCATGTGTTCACTTATTCGGAACGCGAGAATACACCCGCCTTCAGCATGCCCGGTGTTGTGCCCGTGCATGAACGCAAACAACGCAATGCGCGACTCCGCGATTTATCGGAAAAGAAAATGAACCTGTTTACCGAAGCCCATCGGGGTGAAACCCGCACCGTCCTCTTCGAGCATGCCGAAAAAGATGGACTCATGGAAGGCTATACCGACAATTATATCAAAGTGGTGCGGCCTTACGATGCCGGGAAAGTCAACACGCTGAGTCCCGAGATTATTTAATTTTTTCGAAGCGCATCGAAGGTTCTTTCTTCATCTTTCTTCCCGCTTTTCACTCCTACGCGCCGCCCTTCGGGACGTCGGGTATCCGTTTCAATCGGGGCTATTAGGGCATCGCCTTTTTCTTTCTTCAGCAAAGAAATCAGTAAGCAGTTTCAGCGAACAAAACAGTAAGCAGTTTCAGTGAACTGCGAACAGGGTACATACGCTATATCTACGTGTTTTTTTCTCCGCATCGTCACTCGCCCTTTTTGCATTCCTAGTACATAAATGGGGTGTGGCGAGGACGTTGCGGGGGGGCAAGTAGGTTGAGCTATGTGCCGAAAGAAATGAATAATAGGCGTACTTACATAAATAATTTTTTAAGATGCCCTTGAACTTCACGTGCCACCTGGTCGAAGTCGGGTAGGTTTTTGATTTGTTCTCGCATGGAACTTTCCCATCTGCCTTTGTATTGAGGCAATCGTTCTTCTAATTTTTTATGAAAATCGGTGGGCATTAAATTTTTATTCCTGCATTTGGATTCAAATTCGTGCACATAAAAGACGGCCTCCATGCTATGCACTTCTAGTAAATACCAAATGTCGTAAAAATCTCGGGCTTGCATTCGTTGCATTACCGAACGCAGTTTTTCTACTAAAACTTCTTCTAATGGATAACACAACAATTTGTATTCTTCCATATCGGTATAGTCAATAATTGCCTTTTGCATTATTGGCTCAAAAACCATTTTTTCACTGCGCGAAATATCCACTTTTACTTTCTTGTTGCTCCCTTGACCACCCAAAGGTCCAACGTAGCGTATATAGAAGTTGATACCACCATCTTCGTGTTCGTTATCATCAAGGATGTCGAGCGAAATATTGGCATCCTCTTTGATGAATGTAAATAGTTCATTGAACCATTCAAAAATTAACGCATTCGATAGCTCGGCATCGATGAGTGTAAAATCCAAGTCCTCAGAAAATCGGTAGTCTTCAAAATAGACCTTCTTTAAAACAGTGCCCCCTTTAAAAACGAGGGCTTTTGATAGTTGCTCGTGTTTGGAAATGCCTAATAAAATCCACGAAAGGATATAATCCTTTTTCAATTTGTTGATCGCGAACCCCAATGCTATTGGCCTTTTGCTGTATTTCTCCCGGTTTAATCATGTGTAAATAGCCGATTTAATGGTTTCAATTTCCAAATTTTGTTGAATACGCCAACGACTAATTCGTTTGCCTTGTTTAGGCAGTTCCGTGTCGAGAACCACATAAGAAGCCGTTTTCATTTGCTGTAATGCTTGAATAATTGGCGCGTTTATTTCTAATACCTCTAACAGAAAACCCAATCGTTTTATAACGGCTTGCGATTCAAATTGAGTGGCATAGTCAAGCAGGTTTTTATAATTAATATTGTTTTTAGCTATATAAATGGCCTTGGCTACTTCCACAATACCACCGGCATAATCGGGTTTGAATAAGCAGTCGATGATTGTTTTTTCTAAATCGGAACACAACACTTTATTAAAGTTGTCAATCCAGATTTTCTTTGAACCAAAAAAATGTTTTTCATTGTGATAAATAAATTGAAAGGGCACCTCTTTGATTTTAATTTCAGCCGGACGGATTTGTTTTGAAACCACAATTTGTTCTTTTAAGGAAGGTTGCGTAATGAGGTTATGAATTTGCAATGCAGAATAATACCCGATATAATATGGGGCATCATTCACTAAATAAGCAGCCATCAAATGCCAATCGGGCATATAGGTTTCCGCTTTTTGCTCGTACGGTATAATGTAATAAACACCTTCTTTTAAACGCATCAGCAATCCCCTTTTTGTCATATCGCTGAGAAGTTCACGAAGTGCACTTCCTTTCGATTGGGGTAATGCTTTATACGCCAAGGAATAATTGAAACAAGCTTGGTTCTTTTCATTGAAATAGGACAAGAGTTCGTTGGATTGCGTAGAAATGTATTTATTTTTCATAGCGTATATGTCAGGATTAACCTGACTACAATGATACGAAAGATAATTAATTGAATTGAGGCGATTTAGTGAAAAAATTATTATTTGTAGTAATTATGTCAGTTTTAACCTGACATAGCGTATATAAAAAATCAATTTTCATAATTTGTTCCCGTGTTTTGTGTCTTCACAAAACACCCATTGTTTCTCCGCATCCTCACTCGCTCTTATGGCATTCACAATACATAAATGGGTATATGGCGAGGACCTTGCGGCATTGATATCCTTATAGCTTAAGCCCCGTTCTATTTACCAATAATCCGCTTATCGAACGGGAAAGGCTCAACTTGGGTGATGCTTATTTTGTGAAAGTCTTTATGGTTGGGGTTAATGAGCACATTAAAATCACCTTGCGTTACTACCGATGGAATCATTAAAACGGCATACTTATTCGCGGTGACAAAATCGAGTCCTATGCGTTGGGTAGAGGCCGGATGCGGAAACTCTTGCCAATTCTCCGGCAAATCGGCTTCGCTTAACCTCAGCATTTTAACCGTATCGGGAATATGAATGGTGATCATCTTATAATCGTCGGGGAGGGTAGCCAGGGTCAGGTGCACCGCCACTTCGGCCATGGCCAAGGAACGGTTTTGGGCCGTATAAATCAACTCAATGCCCACGGGGTTCCAGCGGGCGCCATACAGGGCCGCGCCTTTCCCCGATAAGGGACTCGCATGCATGGCTCTTGCCAACCGATACACGTTCATTTACACTAAAATGCCGTGGTTAATTCGGTTCAATTCCCCCATCACCATGTCCTTGCCGTAGGAATCTTTCAATAACTCAATGGGTTTTAATTTCCCTAAGGCAAAGCAGGGGGTATCGAACCACAGTTTGAGTTTCTCCATTTGCCCAAACACATCGAGCCCCATTTTAGTCACTTCCGCCATTTCAATTATTTTTTCCGAATGAATGGGTTTGAAAAGGTGTTCGGGTGAGGCCTTATAACGCTGAAACGATTTGGTGGAAATATCGAGGAAATTCGCCCATTCGGTTTCGGTGAATGGGGTGTATAGTTGAATCAATTCGAAGAGGGAATACGGAATGCCGTTGCGAATAGCCGCTATCATGAGCATTTTATCTTCCAAGAAATTAACGTAGGTAAGCGGTTTTTGGCGCACCTGAATTTTCTTTGTCTTGAAAAAGGCCGTTATCCCCTTATCCAGCTTTCCTTCAATATGGCTAATGGCGGTTGTCATACTTGGTGTTATTTAGACATTTGTCTACAAATATAGGACAAATTTCTAAACCACTATTTTTTTTTCCCGCATCGTCACTCGCCCTAATGGCATTCCCAAAACATAAATGAGTTGTAGTGAGGACCTTGCGGAAATTCTTCCCTATAATTCCCCAAAATAAAATACCTTCATTTTCATGCATAGCTCATCTATCCTTAAAGTAAGTTGCACGTCATGAAAGCCATTCCTCTTTTAATTGTCGGCATCCTGTTAGGACTGAATGCCTTACAAGCCCAGGATACGAGTAAATGCAAACGCATCTGTAAGCAAACGAGGTTGGTGCAAACTGGGCCTTTAATTGGACTAAGAACCCTAACCCTGTCCGACTCGCAGTATGTGCGTGTGGTGGAAGTGGTAAAGCGCGGCGCTTCTGAAAAATACGGCATCTTACTGGGCGATACCTTAACCCACTTCAATGGCAAGGTGATTCAGAACATGAGTTACTTCATTGCGGAAGTGGCCAAATTACAACCCGGCGATACCATCACCGTAACCGCCCTCCGCAATGGAGTACCCATAGGCTATCGCTTTCCTTTGGGCGCGGCACAAACACGGCG
>JBPCSZ010000008.1:0-12523 GCA_051006655.1 Chitinophagaceae bacterium | reverse complement strand
GCCATAAGCATGCCTCACTTGTACTACCTTTGCGCCTATGGGCGACCCAAGCATAGTAAATGATGAATTATTCGAAGACGACGAAATTACCGACGAGGCGTCGGTGGAACGACGTTTAGTATTAGACCTGGTAATTGACGGCGGACAAGAACCTTTGCGGATTGATAAGTTCATTCAAAACCGCATGGCGAGTAGCACCCGCAATAAAATTCAACAAGGCATCGACGATGGCGACGTGCTCATCAACGGTAAACCCGTTAAAGCCAATTACAAGGTTCGTCCCGGCGATATACTGCATATTTACTCCTTCAAACCACCGGAGTCGCAAGAAATTATTGCAGAAAATATCCCCCTCGATATTGTATTCGAAGACGATTATGTGATTGTTCTCAACAAACCCGCCGGTATGGTGGTTCACCCCGGGGTGGGCAATTATTCGGGCACCGTGGTGAATGCCCTTTCGTATTATTTACAAGATAAAGGATCTGCTTCTGCCGAATTACCGCGGGTGGGTTTGGTGCATCGCATCGATAAAGACACCACCGGTTTATTGGTGGTAGGCAAAACCGAAAAGGCCATGTATGGCTTGGCCGAACAATTCAAAGCCCATACCGTAGACCGCCGATATACCGCCCTTGTTTGGGGCGATGTGGAAGAAGAAGAAGGTACCATTCGGACCAATATTGCCCGCCACACCCGCTTCCGCAAACTCTTCGATACCTACGAATATGAAGGCGAAACCGGGAAAACCGCCGTTACCCATTACCGTGTTCTCGAACGCTTCAATTATGTAACGCTAGTAGAATGCGAATTAGAAACCGGACGAACCCATCAAATTCGGGTGCATATGCGTTCTATCGGGCATACCCTGTTTGGCGATAAAACCTATGGCGGCGATAGTATTTTAAAAGGAACGGTGTTTTCGAAGTACAAACAATTTGTAGAGAATTGTTTTTCTTTATTACCCCGACAAGCCCTTCACGCCCAAACCCTAGGCTTTACCCATCCCATTACTGGCGAACGTTTGTTTTTCGAACAAGCCTTGCCGGCCGATTTAACGGCCGTTTTAGACAAATGGCATACCTATGTGAAAGCCAAAAAATTGAATGATTAATTGAATCATTCCTTTTTTTAAAGAAACATTGGCAAAACATATAGGCCCCAAGCAAAGCCACCTGCTACCTTTGCTTGTCTTATGCACCTCTCATACCGCAAATTTCGTTCCGTAAACGAATTACCGACCGAATGGAATTTGGCATTGCAAAATACCAAGCACCCCTTGCATTCTTCGCAAATTGGACTCAGTGAAGCATGTGCCACGGCGCATATGCAGTATTACTATGTAATGACCTATGCCGATAATCGCTTGGTCATGTGTTCTTACTTCCAACATTTGCAAATACAGGTTTCGCACTTCAATTGCAAAAGCCGATTGCCCGAATGGCTCGGTTTACAAAGCATCATCCAATGCCTTCGCCCTTCTTTATTGGTGGCCGGCAATCTGTTTCGGCACGATGCCTTTTATGTGCAACCCATAGGCCCTTATCAAGAAGATGAATCGTGCAACTGGTACCTCGATACCGTGGAAGAAATGATGCGCATCAGCAAGGCCAGCGGGGTATTCATTAAAGACTTACCCGAGGCCCAAGCCGCCGTCATGAATCGGCATCCGCGTTTCATGTCCATGCAAGACGATATCACCATGGTGTTCGATATTCCGTCGGAATGGACGTCCATGAACGATTATCAACAAGCACTCAAACACAAATACGTACAACGATTCAAAAAAATCAGAAAGCAAGCCGTACCCTTAACGGTGAAAGCCCTGAGCTTGTTAGATATAGAACAAGAACAATACACCCTCGAAGCCCTTTACCGCCAAGTTAGCGACCATCAGATGGTGAGCATGGGCAAAATTAATCACGCGTATTTTCCCGCCCAAGCCAAAGCCCTCGGCCATGATTACCGCGTTTTTGCTTGGTACGATGCCGAAGGTAACATGAAAGCCTTCAGCTCCGCCATTGTGCGAAATGGCTTGTACGATATGAATTATATTGGCTTCGATTATGCTAGCAACAACGAATACGCCTTGTATTTCAACATCTTATTTCATTGCATGCAAGAAGCCATTGAGGGTAAACATCGTCGTTTAATTTTAGGCCGAACAGCCCTCGAAGCCAAAGCCATTTTAGGTTGCCACCCCGAAAACATGCACGGGTATTATCGCCTACGCCATCCCTTGGTGCGCACCATGTTCAAACTCATCAGCAAACAATTCAACACACAATGGGGCGATACGTGGCGAAACCGTCATCCGTTCAAACAAAGTTTTTATACCGAACAAGGACTCAGCGCGGTAACAGATACCGAATTGGTTGATGCTTAAATAAGCGGTTTCTTTTCTTTGGAGTCATCGCCTTTTTCTTTTCTCATCGCAATTGCGTCGCACACGTCAACCGCAAAAAGGACCCGAGCTTTTTTAACAAAACGTCGCATTTTCCTTGCGTACTTTTGATAACCTAACTTTATATATGCATAGAAATTTAAAAATTGGATTAATTATTACTTCAATATGTATCATCCTAAGTGCTTTAATTTATTACAACCGTTATAAAATTAAACGACTCTTCAATGCCGGTAGACCAACAACAAAAGTGCATTGTAATTCCTGCAACACCTACTTTCCCGACAATGTAAAAACCCAAGAAAAAGCCTATACAAAAAAAAGTTCAGGCATTCAACCGCAAAAACGCAAATCCGATTTATTGCGCTTGGTTAAAAAAGGCGAACTTATTAAAATAAAATCAACCGACTATTACGAATTGTCTTATCTAACGCATTCGTATCCTTATGCCAAACCGGTTGTATTAAATTTCTTAGAGCAATTAACCAATACCTACCAACAAGCCTGCGAAAAAAAGGATATTGGTTATTGGCCTTTTGTAATTGTAAGTTTAACACGAACCATTGAATCGGTTGAAGACCTCAATGATAAAAATGATAATTCCATTCCAAACAGCGCCCATTTAAGAGGCAAAACCCTCGACATTAATATCTATGGCTTCAATGGGTATCAAAAAAATCTCGATGCCTTTGTTTCAGCCCTGCGTGAACTCCGCAATAAAAACCGCTGTTACGTTAAATTTGAAAGCAATGGGTGTTTGCATATTACGGTGCGGTAAATAATAAATTATGATACAAGGAATTAAACTCGGCATAGCCATTTTATGTTTAATCTGCTTAGCGGATATGCCTTACGGATTTTACCAATTAGTGCGACTTATAGCCTTCGTTGGATTTGCCTACTTGGCATATGACGTAAAACAGAAAAAAGAAAATGATACCGCCTTTTTGATTTATGCCGGCTTATCTTTATTGTTTCAACCTTTTCTAAAAATTAGTTTGGGTCGAGAAATTTGGAATATAGTAGATGTATTAGTTGCCGGTGGACTTATTATTAGTTTAACCGGAATTTCAAGATTTAAAAAATAATAGGTTTATGTTACGCATTCTGATTTTGATTTTATTAAGCCTACAAGCAAATGCCTCCATTCGGTTTTGCGCTTGGAATATTGCTAATCTCGGACAATCAAAATCGGCGGCGGAAATTCAGGTGATGGCAGAAACCTTACGCGATTTTGATATTGTGGGTATAGAAGAAGTGGTGGCCGGTTATGGTGGTGCCCCGGCGGTAGCGCGTTTGGTGGATGCTTTAAACCGAACGGGTTCTAAATGGGATTATCGCATTAGCGATCCTACCTCACAAAGCATTGGTTCGCACAAACAAGAGCGTTATGCTTTCTTATGGAAAACAGCTAAAGTCAACATGCTAGGCCGACCATTTTTAGAACCCAATTATCAAGCCGATATTGAACGTGAACCTTTTGTGGGTGTTTTTCAAGCCCAACAAAAAACGTTTCGGGTATTTATTTTTCATGCCATTACCAAATCGCAACAACCCGAACGAGAAATAAAATTTTTTAAATTCTTACCCGAACTCTACCCGCAATACCCCATAATTTTTGCCGGCGATTTTAATTGTCCGGAAGACCATACCGTATTTAATCCACTCAAAAAACAAGGCTATACCCCAAGCATGGTCAATCAAAAAACTTCCTTGAAAATGACTTGCATCAACGGCGATTGTTTAGCCTCCGAATTTGATCATATTTTCTTCAAACCCACGGAATTCAAGGTAATTCGAAAAGGCATCGTGCCCTTTTACGAAAAGCTACCCAACTTCGATATGGCCCGCGCCGTTTCCGACCACGTGCCGGTGTTTATAGAATTTGAATAGTAAAAACAGCGAACAAAACAGCGAACAGAAACAGCGAAAAGCGAACAGAAAATAATTCTATTAGCTCTTCGGGATGTTCGTCGAAGACGGCATCCCGAAGTTGAAATAAAACCTGTTCTGTGAACGTAAATTTTTATTTTCATTCACAGAATGAAATTCATTCCTCATTCGAGATGCGGCATACTGAGAAAACAGTTTCAGCGAACCGCGAACAGTCTTGTTTCCTCAATCTAATTCTGCCCATCTTGCTCCGCCTCAAGCCTATCCTGCTCATCTTGTAAATCCTGTTCCGCCTCAAGCCTATCCTGCCCATCTTGTTCCGCCTCCTACCATCCTGTTTCCTGAAAATCGGTGCAAAAAAAAGGCGGGTACAAATCGCTTTCGCTTTTCATACCCGCACTGTTTTTGCGGTGAGGGGGGGATTCGAACCCCCGGTACGGTTTGACCCGTACGACGGTTTAGCAAACCGTTGATTTCAGCCACTCATCCACCTCACCGGCGTTTAAGGATTGCGAAAATAGGGTTTTTTTCTAAAACGACAATAATTCTACCTCAAAAATCAGGGTACTATTTGGTTCAATCATGGCGCCGGCCTGTTGTTCGCCATATGCGAGGTGCGGCGGAAGGAATAAAACCCACTTACTACCAGCCGTCATGAGCTGTAACGCTTCCGTCCAACCGCTAATAACACGGTTCAAGGGAAAGCTGGCGGGTTGTCCGCGACGCACGGAACTATCAAAGATGCGGCCATCTAATAATTTGCCTTCGTAATGGCAAGTAACGGTATCGGTGGCTTTAGGCTTAGGGCCTTCCGGACCTTGGGTGATGACGGCATATTGTAAACCACTAGGCAAGCTTACCACCCCGGGTTTCTGGGCGTTTTCGGCTAAAAAAGCTTGGCCTTTTTCCAAATTGGCTTGTAATTTCTCTTGTTTGGCCCCATTGAGGCGATCGAATAAACTCATAGTGGCGCAAAGATACAACCTTGATTTGCATCAAAATAAATTGAATACCATAAAAAAACAAACACGAAAGAATAGGCTGAATTTTACGTGAATCCGTTTTTAAATGCGTGAAGGATTGAGCCGGCAGCCCCGAGGACAGGGAGCAGTGCGAGCAAACAGGGAACAGGGAAAACCCGAGGGCTATAGGTGAAAGCCTGACCCGAGGACAGGGAGCAGTGCGAGCACACAGGGAACAGGAAGAAACCCGGAGGGGCACGCCAAAAAGAGTGCGAGGAAGCAGGGCGAGGGAACAGGGCGAGAGAACAGTGCGTGGGAACAGTGCGAAGAGCGGTACTAGATAATATCCATTAAGACAGATGCAATATCAAAGGGTTCAATAATTCAAGGGGGGTATTAAAATTGAGGGGATTCAATTCAATTACGTGTTTAATTACGTTAATATTGCAAACGGTATGTTTACCTTATTCACCATCAAGCGCTATATAGAGCAAGTAGTTATGTTTCCATTTATTTTGATTGGGAAACTTATTGCTCGGCTCAGTCCTTTAAAACAAGACTATGATGTTTTTTTGTTTTTCCCGGGATATGCCATCGGTGGAGCGGAACGCGTGAATGCGGAAATTTTAAAATGCCTCGACGATAAAAAAGTGATGGTATTTTTTACCAAAAAATCGGCGAACCAAGGCATGTTTCATTTTTTTCAATTGCCTCATGTGGCCTGGCGCGATATTTCAACATGGTGTGATAACAAATGGCTCTTTGGGGGCAATTTGATTTACCGTGGTATTTGCAGTACCTATATCAATCGTCAGAAAAAAACACCCGTGGTATTTATTGGTCAATGCAATTTTGGCTATAAACTAACGCCCCATATTCGTAGGAGTATCGCCATACATGAACTCATCCACATGGTAGATGCTCGATTCAATTGGGTATGGGGACCCTTTGTTCCTTTCATCAATACCCGTATTTTAGTGGGCGATATTTTCATTGAGAAGTATACCAAATTATACCAAGCGATGGGCATTCCGGAAACCTATACCCGTCGATTTAAAAAAATAATTTATCGGCTTGAATACATTCCGGAACAATTTACACCGCGCGATTTTTCCTTGCCCTTGCGGGTGTATTATGCCGGACGAGGAGGCCCTCAAAAACGGGTTCATTTGTTGGTAGAAATTATTCGTCGTTGTAGGGCTTTGGCCTTGCCCATTGAGTTTCATTTGGCCGGTTCGTTTCAATCGGAATTACCGCAAACACTTATTGATGATGGCACCTATGTTGGCGAATTGCAAGGGGGAGAAGCCATTTATGCTTTCCATCGATCGCACGATATATTACTGATGAGCTCGGCATTTGAAGGTTTTCCGTTGGTGATTATGGAGGCCATGGCTTTTGGCGCCATTCCAATTGTGCCGGCCATTGATGCGATACCGGAACATATTAAAAATGGCGAAAACGGGTATTTACTGCCCAATGCCGTCGATGAAGCTGTTTTGGTGGATGATGCGGTGGAACGCTTACGTTATTTAAGCGAGCACCCGGAGACATTACCTTCTATATCTAAAAATGCCTATGAGTATGCCAAAACGGCTTTTTCGGCGGAGCGCTTTAGACTAGCCTATCGGGAAGTTATTTTAGGCGAAACAAAGGCTTAAGCTTACAAGGATTCCATTTTGTGTCCGCCTTTAAAAATCTGACCACTCCACACCAATTGCATAAAATGATTTAAATCGGGCGATACCTTCAACAGGTAGGTGGGTATCAAAAACATCAAGGTAGATAATGCGCCTTTAAATACCACATTGAGTCCGGCGTTAAAAAACATATGATGTTCAATGAAGGTCAGTATGGGTATCATTTGCATTAGTCCAATAACAGCCAACATAATAACCATGAGGGTTATATAGTGTGAACTAAAACAATGAAAGCGATAGTGTTTATAAATTAAAATGCTTTTTAAGATATTAAATAATGTCAGTGAAATACTAACGGCCAACGCGGCACCATTCATACCCCAATGTGGAATGAGTAAAACATCTAAGCCAATGGTGATGGCCATCATGCCTAGGGTGAGGTACAGCATTAATTTATAATAGTTGGAATAATTTAAAATTTCGGAATTGAGTCCGAAGGCCATATCAATTAATCGGCCAAAGCCAATGATGTATAATACATAACGTCCTTCGGCATATTGTTCGGGCAACATGGCAAAAAGTGCGTCGGCGCAAGCACATAAACCGGCAAATAAGAACGTGCCAATCAAAAACAGATTGAGTCCGATGCTTTTATTTAAATCGCGTACTTTAGTTATATCGTTTACCACCAACGCTTCTCGAATCACCGGTATAGAAATGAGTGAGATAGCGCGGTAGGGCACCTGAATCATTTGTCCAAGTACCAAAGGGCGCATATAAATACCCAATGCGCCTAAGCCTAAATAAGCGGGAAGAATAATACCGTCGATGAAATTGTGCAAGTTGCCGGCGGTGAGCATGAGCAACATAGTACCGGCATAACCCAATATTTCGCGACGTTCTTTTATGGTTTGATAAAATTGAGCCGAGGGGGCAATTCGGAATTCTAAGGTTTTAATTACATAAAAAAATAAAATAAATCCACTGATGGCATAAACGAGCACTAAGCCATACACCCATTGTGTTTCTGAAATCCATTGCAAAGCAAAAGCATACAACAACAAAATGAGTAATAAACGGGTTACAATTTCGCGCAAGAAAGCCGGCACGGCCACGCGCATTTTAATCATGGCAAATAATTCGAAGTACTGCGTAAACGTGAAAATGGCCACTAAGGGTACAATGAGAAAGGCATAAGGTAGAAACAAGGCCGATTGACCGGAATACCACCTTATTAAATTGGCTTTGAAGATATAAAACAACAAGGCAAAAAGCAGTAAAGCCAAGCTCATGACAATCATGGCGAAACGATGGAAACGGGGAAGAATATTTTGCTCCTTCCAAATTG
Source organism: Chitinophagaceae bacterium (assembly GCA_051006655.1). Classification (GTDB taxonomy): domain Bacteria; phylum Bacteroidota; class Bacteroidia; order Chitinophagales; family Chitinophagaceae; genus OLB11. Next base: position 4,276 of record JBPCSZ010000008.1, on the reverse strand, counting down.
GCGCGTAACGAAGTAAAACATGGCCTAAGCCTAACGCGGGCAAAGACGATAAAACCCAAGTTAGATTCTGAAACAAGCCTAATAGCCCCAGGTATTTTTCATGAACCAGATGAGGAAATATAAAATTAAAAAATACTACACCAATAATTACACCGGTATAGTTTACTATACTGGTCTTCAGGCTTTGTCGTTTTATAATCCCCAAATCAACGTTTTTTAACTAAAACAATATGATTCAAATATAAGTCGCGACGTTTTAATTTAGCCGGTAAAATGGCAGAGAGTAAATTACCCCATAGAAATAAGGGGGTAATAAACAGTATAAATAAAATTGGACTTATTACAGGAATTCGGTTTACAATAAAATACCGAAACAAGGCTTTCCCTTGCAATAAGGCCAACAGGTAATGTCCGGTTTTTTCTTGAGCAACAATGTCAAAGCCACGTTCTCGGAGTAAATGGGTTAAAGCAAACGAAGTATAGCGTGCATAATCGTAGGGCACTTCGTGTTCGGGCCAAAAAAATGGACAAGTAAAAAGTAATTGACCACCCGGCTTTAAAACACGATGTATTTCATCGAGAATATGCGGTAAATTAAAAATATGTTCAAAGGTTTCGGAAGAAAACACCCCATCGATAGATTCATTTTCTAATGGGAAGGTTACGCCGTCGTAATATAAATCGATGGCTGATTTTTGATCGGTATTTCCGCTATGTTCAATATCTAAACCAATATACGATGTAGCGGCAACAAACAAATGTTGATACGGTTTAGTGCCACAACCCAAATCGATTATACGGCCCTGCATTAGAGGGGCATAGCGCGCAATGCCTTGATACAATTCACGGCGTACAAAATAAAATGGATTAAAAAAAGCACCCCAAATTGAATTGGAGAAAAATGAATTAGTTTTGTTGCTCGTCGAATTATTCACGTAGCACAAAAGTAAATCGTTTTATGATATTCTCCTTGCTCAAATCGGCCTTCGCTCGTTTAGGGTATACCCTTGAAAAAGATGCGCGTTCAGGGTATTTTTCGGAAATGGCAGACCTATATGCCTTTTGCAGTCCTTATACAATGACAAGTCACGAAAGGATGTTTGCCTTGTACAAATCAGTGGAGTATATTGTTCAACATAATATTCCGGGCGATTTTGTAGAGTGTGGTGTTTGGAAAGGGGGGAGTTCCATGTTAATGGCTAAAACCTTACTTCATTTTGATATTAAAGATCGGGTACTTTGGTTATACGATACATTTGAAGGTATGAGTGAGCCTACCGAGCAAGACAAAGATTTGACCGGAAAATCGGCCGATGATTTACTTAAATCGGCTTCAAAAGCAGATGCTCGTTCGGTGTGGTGTTATTCCACACTCGATGAAGTGAAGGCTAATTTAATAAGCACCGGTTATCCGGCTGAAAATATTCGCTTTATTCAAGGAAAGGTGGAAGATTCTATTCCGGCCAATATGCCTCAGGGAGATATTGCCTTATTACGCCTCGATACCGATTGGTATGAATCAACGAAACATGAACTGATTCATCTTTACCCGCATTTGGTTCAACAAGGCGTTCTCATTATTGATGATTACGGGCATTGGGTTGGTGCTAAAAAAGCAGTTGATGAGTATTTACAAGAAAATCATATTCCATTATTATTGAATATGATTGATTATTCAGGAAGAATAGCGGTAAAGCCTTAGTTTATTGATTTTTTTAGACAGTAGCATTTAAACCGATTCATATTACCTTTATGATAATTCATTAATCATGATACATGGTTATGAGTTATCTATTTAACACTATAGGTTATGATGAGACGTATTTTATACTTGATTCCTATTATCTTACTACATATACAATATGGACATGCTCAAGTGAATTTAAATTTAGGGCTACAAGGTCATTGGAGTTTCAATGGCAATGCAAATGATATTAGTGGGAATAATAATAATGGTATTGTAAATGGTGCCACGCCTTGTGCCGGCAAAAACGGCGTACCGAATACTGCGTATTATTTCGATGGCATCAACGATTATATTCAAGTTGCGAACAATGCCACGCTTAATTTTCCGAACAATACCTTTACCTATTTTGCTTTAATTAAAGTACAAGGGTTTTACACCGGGCCTTGTCATGGTAATATTGTCATCGACAAAGGCAATTCCGATTATATTGCCGGTTCATATTCCTTGCGTTTTTCGGATGGCTATAGTTTAAATTTTCAAAATTGCAATTCGCCTGTAACGCCTACACAACAGAATTATTACGCGCAATTCAATACCATCAGTTTTGCCAACGGTGCCTATTTGCCGTATATTGATACAGCGGTATGGGATTGCATCATCATGACCGGCGATGGGAGTAATATCAAATTGTATGTGAATGGGCAATTGAAACAGAACTTACCCATCACTAATCCATTGGGGGTGAATAATCATGATATGTTTTTTGGCAGAAAAAACAGTGTCCAATATCCGTATTGGTTTCATGGCATCATGGATGAAATTCGAATTTATAATCGGGCTTTGAACTTGCAGGAAATCGATTCTTTATGTACGGCATGTAACCTCAGTTTGAATGCACCGGCGGTGTCTCCTATATGTGCGGGACAAAGCACCTCGCTTTCGGTGAGTGGTGCTACTACTTATACTTGGGTACCGAGTACCGGGTTATCGAATGCGAATATTGCTAACCCCATCGCTAATCCGAGTGTTACTACCACCTATACTATTACCGGAACAAATGCCAATGGTTGTTCGGCTACCACTACTGTAACCTTGAATGTTGGGGCCACATTGAACATTACTACGAATCCGAGTAACCCAAGTATATGCGATGGCCAAACCATACCCTTGAGTTGTTCAGGAGCGGCTACTAATTATTCGTGGCAACCCACCGGCACCTTATCGAATCCGAGCATTGCGAATCCTATAGCCTTTCCAACCATCAACACCACCTATACCGTAACGGCAAGCAATGCCCAAGGATGTTCGGGTAGTGCTACCATTTTGGTTACTGTATGGCCTTTGCCCAATATCAATGTATCGCCCGGTGTCAATTCGATTTGTATAGGCGATTCCGTATTGTTGCAATTGAGTGGTGGACTCAATTATACCTGGATGCCCAATCAATTTATAGCCATGCAGGGCAATAATGCGGCTTATGTTTTTCCGAATCAAAGTTTAATTTATACCATTACCGGCTACGATATGCATAATTGCAGTAATACGGCAAGTGCGGTGGTGAATGTTAATTCTAAACTCCATATAATAATAACGAGTGTAGGATTAGGTATTTGCGCCGGCGATTCAGCCACGCTTAATGCCATGGGGGGCATCAATTATACGTGGGAACCTGCGGCAACGGTTTACCCGAGCACCGGCAATCCCGTACATGCATTTCCAACACAAACCACAATCTATACCGTTTCCGGTACCGATGCGAATGGCTGTACCAATACCGCCACCTATGATGTTAACGTTTCCAATATGTTGGATTTTAAGGTAGTGAAAAATAGGGATATTGAATGTGGTTTCAATCAAGCGCAATTATTTGCATCGGGGGCCGATATTTATTCGTGGTGGCCAAGCACCGGCTTAAGCAGTACAAATTCCCCAACACCCATTGTTCAAATTGATGAAACTACCACCTATTATGTAACAGGTAAAAAAGGGAATTGTTCATTAACCGATTCAATTACGGTGTATGTTTATAAAAACAATGAATCCTCAGTATTTGTTCCGAATGCATTTTCGCCCAATGGCGATGGCGTAAACGATTGTATTCGACCTATACAACAAGCGAATTTTAAACGGTATTATTTTACCGTGTATAATCGTTTTGGGAATAAAGTTTTTTCCACGTACGACCCCAGTGAATGTTGGAATGGTCAATACAAATACAAAGACGCTGAAGTGGGTGTTTACTTTTACTATTTGACAGGAGAAACCAATTGTGGTGAAATTTTCAAGAAGGGTGATATTATGTTGATGCGGTAAGTTACTTTTGTAATGTCATTTTATAATTGGCAAAACAACTGACATCGATTTCCTATTAATTTGAAATAAACAAGATTTATGAAAAAGAAACCAACTGAAATTACACGATTGGAAGATCACCTAGATGATCAATATGGCAAACGTGGTACTGAAAAACGCGATAAATTCGAAGAAGGATTTGAGGCTTTCTTATTAGGTGTTGATTCGGATGATGATGGGAAATCATTTGATTTTGGTGAAACACATGAACTCTAGCGGCGATGCCCCTGGCGATGG
>JBPCSZ010000007.1:0-8668 GCA_051006655.1 Chitinophagaceae bacterium | reverse complement strand
AAAACGAATTTTTATTATTTGTAAATTTCGATATACGATGGCCTTGCGCGCTATTGCATTCTGCTTGTTTGGCGGGAATGTAATAGCGTGTGCGGCTGCACCGGATAGCACTCGACTCCACCTGACGGTTTATGCTGATGTGTATACGTCCATCAAACCCAGGGCCAATGGGAGTCACACGGCGGGGGCTAATATTTATTCCTACCATCGGGTGAATGAATTGGCCTTGAATATGGCCTTGTTGGATGCGTCGTGGCAAGTAGATAAACGAACCACCTTGAATGTGGGGATGATGACGGGAACCTATGCGCAAGCGAATTTGAGTAATGAGCCCGACTTGTTCCGCTTTGTTTATGAAGCGAATGTGGTTTATGCTTTAATGCCCCAACACGGTTTGACCTTACAAGCCGGTATTTTTCCTTCGCATATTGGCATGGAGTCTACCATTGGTATTCAAAACCCAACCTTGACGCGCAGTTTGCAAGCCGATAATAGTCCGTATTACGAAAGCGGATTAAAGCTCACCAAAGCCATTGGTTCCGACCGAGGCGAATTGGCGATTTTGTTGTTGAATGGATGGCAACAAATAGCGCGTAATACCGGACAAACACGGCCGGCGGTGGGACATCAGTTTTGGTATAAGCCCCATTCGAAATGGGTATTCAATAGCAGTTCGTTTATAGGAAATATAGATTGGGACAGTTTAGGGCGAACCCGTTATTTTCATGATGCGTGGTTGCAATATACCCCCAATGAACACTGGATGTTGGCGGGTGGTTTCGATATTGGCAATCAACGACGAGGCGCCCCGCAATTTGGTGGCCGTTGGTGGAGTACGTTGCAAGTTTTAGCCCAATATAAAGTGACATCGCGTTTAAAAGCTTGTGCACGATGGGAGCGAGTCAACGATTTTCATCAGGTGGTGTTTACTTGGGCCGATAATGAAACACATCGTTTACATGGGTATAGTTTGAATGCCGATTATGCATTGAGTGAACGCCTGCATTGGCGAACGGAAGTGCGTTGTTTGAAACAACAATATCAAGTTTCGCAATGGTATGGAACCGTGTCCTTGTTGTGTTATTTTAAAAAATCGGTTTCATGAAAAATGTGTTTCACACGGGCAATAAAAAAGAATTTATTCGGGTAGTTCGTCCCGAAGACATTGCCCAATTCGATAGCGGCACCGTGCATCCGGTGTATGCCACCTTTGCTTTGGCGCGCGATGCGGAATGGAGTGGCCGTTTGTTTGTGTTAGACATGAAAGAGGAACACGAAGAAGGCATTGGCACACGCTTGGATATACAGCATGTGAGTCCGGCATTTGTTGGACAAACCGTGCGTTTTGAAGCTTGCTTTGAAGAAATAACAGCCAAAGGCGAAATTATTAATTCGTTTGAAGCCTTTGTGGGCGAGCGTTTGATTGCCAAGGGGCGTCAGGGGCAACGCATTTTACCCAAGGAAAAAATTGAAAAACGGTTCAACGAATTACAGGCTTGATGCGCTTGGTGTTTCGTTGTAGATGATATTGGCTACTGCGTTGGCCCAGATGGCGTATTCGTGTTCGGAATAATGCAATAAATCGGATGCGAGAAAATGCGGGTCTTTGGCGTGTTCGCGGGTGGATGGCGTGATGTCGAGGTAATGCACACCCAAGTTTAAACTGATTTGTTTCTTGATGGCATTATAAGCATCAATCTCAGCCGAAGTTTGTGCTACGTCTTTTTCGGTATTGAAAGGTGTCATGCCCCAATCGGGAATGGATAAAACCACCACACGTTCGGGTTTATTTTGCGCAAAGTAAATGGCTTGGCACAATAAGCTGTAAAATTGAACGGCGTATTCTTCCGTACTGCGTTCGCGGTATTGATTGTTCACCCCAATTAAAAGCGTCACCCAATCGTAATGGGGGGCGGGTTGTTGGGCGTAAATACCGGCGGCGAGTTCGTCGGTGGTCCAACCGGTAACGGCAATGAGTTGTTGAAGTTTAAGTTGAACACCTTGCTCTTGCAGTATGTCAACAACTTGAGACGGGAAATTCTTCTCGAAGGGCACTAATTCCCCAATGGTATAACTATCGCCTAGAGCTAAGTAGCGCATTATGGATTGAAGCGGATTTTTTGTAAGAATTGTTTCAAGGTATCGGCATAAGGTTTCGCCTTATCCGATTCGCAAGTCATATTGATAGCATAAGCTAAGGAGTCGCGGAGGAGGGTATAGCCGTAAACGCTGTAGCGCGTACTGTCTTTATCTTGAAATTGGAAGGTATAGCCGTGGTACTGATTTTTGTCGACGGTATCGATGGGTAAAGGGTAAACTTGTAAACCCGGATTGCTCAATTGAATCATGGTGATCATACCTTGATTATAATCGGCGGCATTGAGGGCAAAGGGCATTTTTTCGTTTCGAAGACTGATTCGGGTGCTGAAGGTGGCGTTGGAATCAATCATATCGGCTAGGAAACTATACTGACTGCTGTCGCTGCCGGTTACAGCCACTTGCCAATGTTGGGGGTATTCCACCGTGCATTCAAGTTTGGGAATAGGGAGTTGAGTCCAAGGGGTAGAAGCCGTTGGGGCTGTATTGCAAGCCATCATAAACGCTGTTGTGACTGCTGCTAAGCTGAAAAGTAATGATTTCACCGCGCAAAAATAGGCGTTTGCTTGAAAAGTAGAGAAATAGATTTGTCCTACATTACTAGTGTTACATCAATATTACGAAATTGTTATGAATCATTCGGGGCTAACAGGATATGCTTTTGGGGCAGCACCTTTGCGTTACAAATATTTCACGTCATGAGCTTAAATGCACTTTTCAAGTTTTTCCAACCCAAGGATCGCGTTTTTTACAGTTTGTTTGAACAAGTAGCCGATACGGTTGATGTAATGGCCCGCAAGTTAAATGAAATGGTCCATGTATCTGATTTCAACGAACGCGCTCAGATTATTTCGCAAATTGAAGCCTTGGAGCACGAAAACGATAATTTGACCCATCGTATTTTCCAAGAATTAGGGAAAAACTTCATTACGCCTTTCGATCGTGAAGATATCCACTATTTGGCTACGGCCCTCGATGATGTGGCGGATTATATCAACGCTTCGGCCAAGAAAATTAATTTTTATAAGGTAGATCCACAAGAACAAGGCATTCAGAAATTAGCCGAATGCATTGTGTTGGGGGTAGAAGCCATTCGTATTGCGGTGCGCGAATTACGCGATATGAAGAACTTAACGGCCATCACCAATGCCTTGGTAAAAGCCAATAGTTTAGAAAACCAGGCCGACGATATTTACGATATGAGCATTGAACGTTTGTTTGCTTTAGAACCCGATGCGAAAGAAGTGATTAAAAAGCGTGAAATTTATCAGGTATTGGAAACCGCTACCGATAAATGTGAGGATGTGGCCAATGTGATTGAGTCCATCATCATTAAGTACGCTTAATTCTTTCTTACATCGTTCACTTTAACTTGAATTCTAACTTATGACATTCTTGGTAGTCATTATCGTATTAGCCCTGGTATTCGATTATATCAATGGGTTTCACGATGCGGCAAACTCCATTGCCACCATTGTATCCACTAAGGTTCTCACGCCTTTTCAAGCGGTATTGTGGGCGGCCTTTTTCAACTTTGTAGCCTTTTATATTTTCCAAGACCATGCCGTGGCCAATACCATTGGTAAAACCGTTCAAAAAGATTTCATTACCCTTCCGGTTATTTTTTCCGGATTGGTAGCGGCCATTATTTGGAACTTGTTGACGTGGTGGTTTGGTATTCCGTCTTCTTCCTCGCATACCTTAATTGGCGGTTTTGCCGGGGCGGCCATCACAGCGGCTTTCATGAAAGACAGCAGTTTAACCTTGGCCCAAATTGTGGACAGTGGTAAAATTGGGAAAACGATTTTGTTCATTTTGATGGCGCCATTAATTGGTATGCTCATTTCGATGTTTTATACCATCGTGATGGTGATTCGAAATACCTGGGTAAAGTCGGCCATATTAGCCCTTACCGGTATTGTACTTTGGTTTTTGTTTGCGCATTTTCAGATTGGAAAAGCCACGGAAAATCTTGGTAAATTCTATCGTATTGAAAAAAATGCCAAATCGGCCGATGATGAAAAAATCAAATTGGCCAAAGAAACCGATCCTTCAAAGCAAGCTGAAATTCAAAAGAAGATTGAAGAATATGAAGGGAAAGTGGCTTATGGTAAATTGGCTTTGGAAGCCTCGATGCCATATATTGATCAATTAGAAAATTCAAAGAGTGATAGTGTAGTGGCTCAGATTTTAGCCCACACCGACATTAAAAAGATTGAACACAGTCGCTTAGGCGATAAATTGAAAACGTATTTCAAGTTAGATAAATTGAAAACATTATCTACTCGAAGTGAAGCCGATAAAAATCAATACGAATTGGCCAAGGCGGCCGTTGATAGTTTAATGCCATTAACGAAGAAGTACCACGAATGGGGCACCGATTCGATGTTGAATGCCATGATTGCTTTACACAATGTAAATCCGGCCGATATCGAAAATTTCAAGAAAAGCATGAAAATGGATACGCCCGCCGATTTGAAAAAGGAATTGGAAAAATCGAACAATAAAACCTTGCGTTATTTCTTGTTGGGTGGTTTGTTTATCTTCATCTTATCGTTCTTTTATGTAGAAAAAGTACGTGAACCATCGGCTGCTCGGAGTGCGAATTTGTTCAAGAAATTGCAATTATTGAGTAGTGCCGGCTTTAGTATTGGTCACGGGGGTAACGATGCCCAAAAAGTAATGGGTATTATTGCCGCGGCCTTCGTAGCCAATGGTACTTTCAACGAAATTTCAGAAGCCTTAAAAGTTTATTCTTGGATTCCATTGGCCTGTTATGCCGCCATCGGTTTGGGTACATTAAGTGGTGGTTGGAAGATTGTAAAAACCATGGGGACAAAAATCACCAAGGTTACACCCTTGGAAGGGGTTTGTGCTGAAACCGCCGGTGCCACTACCTTGTTCTTAACCGAGCAAATGGGGATTCCGGTTTCTACTACCCATACCATTACAGGGGCCATTATTGGGGTTGGAGCCACGAAACGCTTAAGCGCCGTGCGTTGGGGCGTTACCGTAAACCTCTTGTGGGCTTGGATTTTAACCATTCCTATCAGTGCCATTCTAGCCGGTATTGTATTTTTAATTACGAATGCCCTCAGTTAATATTTCTTATTTTCATTTAAATCAAAAGGCCCTGAATTCGTTCGGGGCCTTTATTTTTACACCATGAATTTTTCCCTCGATTTTCGTTCCGATACCTTAACGCGTCCAACACAAGCCATGCTCGAAGCTATGTTTAAAGCCCGTGTGGGCGATGATGTGTTTGGTGAAGACCCTGCCATTAATTTATTGGAACAACAATGTGCCGATTATTTTGGTATGGAAGCCGCCTTGTTTTGTCCCAGCGGTACCATGACCAACCAAATTGGTATCAATATCCATACCCGTCCCGGCGACGATGTGATTTGCGAAAAGAAGAGTCACGTGTACATTTACGAAGGCGGTGGTATTGCGCGCAATAGCGGTTGCCAGGTACAGGCCATCGATGGGGATTCCGGTAGAATCAACGCCGAACAAATTCGTGGCCTTATTAATCCCGACGATGTACACCGTACCCGCACCCGGGTGGTTTCTTTAGAAAATACCTGCAATCGGGGTGGGGGAACTTGTTATAATATGGTTGATATTGAAGCAATACGTTCTTTATGCGACGAACACGGCTTGGCCTTGCATTTAGATGGGGCCCGTTTGTGGAATGCCATTGTAGCGCAACAACAAGACCCCAAAGTGTATGGCCGTTATTTCGATACCATATCGGTTTGTTTCAGTAAGGGCTTAGGCACCCCGGTGGGTAGTGTTTTATTGGGTACAAAGGCAATGATGAAACAAGCCCGTCGCGTACGGAAGGTGATGGGAGGGGGAATGCGTCAAGCCGGGTATTTAGCGGCGGCGTGTTCCTACGCCTTAGAATATCATATGGCGCGTTTACAAGAAGATCATGATTTGGCTAAACAAATTGGACAAGTATTATCGACCCATCCGATGGTGCAACAATTGGTGCCACCGGAAACCAATATCCTCATCTTTTCGTTGAAAGCGGGCTACTCACCCAAGGCCATTTGTGCCGAATGGCAAAAACAGGGCATTTTAGCCTATCCCATTTCCGATACCGATATTCGTTTGGTAACGCATTTGGATATCGATCATGCGCAAATCCCCGCTTTCTTAGATTATTTGCAAGCCTATAGCCCAACATTGGCCTAGTGGCTGTGAACAAATTGGGGATGCTGAAAAAAGCTTGCTAATATTCTTTGCAGAAAAACGAATATTCCCTTATTTTTGTGACGTTAAACATTACACATGGACAACAATAATGTGCTCGATTTAGTAGACAATCCCGTTGATATTGAAATTAGTAAGCCGTCTAAATCGCGCTTTCTCTTTTTGTTAGGACTTTTTGGATTCCTGTTGTTCTTTGTTGGTTGTAATTATGGACTTTGGACACGCTCGTTTAAAAGTACGGCCGATATCAATGTGCCTGAAAGCACCCAATACACTCCCAAATATAAATAAGGGTTCCGCACATGGTACGAAGCCGATACGACACGGCCGTCGTTGTGCTCAGTTATAACGGTAAAGATTTACATCGCGATTTTTTTCCTGAATTGCTTCGCGAAGCCAACGGTTTATACGACGTTGTGCTGATTGACAATGCCTCAACCAACGATACCGCCGATTACGTGCGTGCGCATTTCCCTGAAGTGCCCATCGTAACGTTGACCGTCAACAAAGGGTTCGCCAATGGTTATTACGAAGGCTTGAAACAAATTGACGCCGAAAATTATATCCTTCTCAGCGCCGATTTTGAAATTACGCCCGGTTGGTTTCAACCCTTACGCCAAGTACTGAACCATTACCCCGATGTAGCCGCCGTTCAACCAAAAATTAAATATTACCGCGACAAAAAGCTGTTTGAATATGCCGGTGCCGGTGGTGGCTTTATGGATCCACAGGGCTATTTGTTTTGCCGCGGACGGGTATTCTTCGATATAGAAGAAGACCAACAACAATACAACGATACCATTGAAGTATTTTGGGCCGGTGGTGGTTGCATGCTCGTGCGCGCCAAGGCCTATCATGCCGTGGGTGGCTTAGATTGCGATTTATACGCCCACATGGAAGAAGTGGATTTGTGCTGGCGACTTAAACATGCCGGACACCGCATAGCATATTGTGGTGCTAGTACCGTATACCATATTGGCGGCAGTGTAATTAGTTATGGGAGTCCACAAAAACTTTTTTACAATTACCGAAACAGTTTAGTGCTTTTATACAAGAACTTACCGATGTCGCAATTGTGGTGGCTATTGCCTTTTCGCTTGGTATTAGATGGCGTAAGTGGTGTACGCGCCTTACTCAAAGGCGATTTTATTGATGTGAAAACCATCATCCAAGCGCATTGGTCATTCTTTGGTACCATTGGCTTATGGCATAAGAAACGAAAAGCTGCACAAGCCATTAAAACCCATAACGTGGGCAATGGCATTTATACCCACAGTATTTTAGTGCAGTATTTTTTAAAAGGAAAAAAGAAGTTTACGGAGCTTCCAGATAATCCGGCAAAAGCACTGTAGTAACAGAGAACAGTTTCAGGGAGCAGTTTCAGCAAACAGCGAACAGTTTCAGGGAGCAGTTTCAGCGAAACAGAGAGCAGGTAAACCAACATTAATCTAGGCTCGGCCCGATAAAAAACGGCATTTTTAGCTATTTCAAAATACAGTGCGAGAAACGAAGCGTAAGCGAGTGGCCTGCCTCATTACCTCGAAACCTCTGTGAAATCACCTCATCACCTCTGTGATAAAAAAACACCTCTTTATCAAGAAAAAAAGTAGGACGAACTGCTTATTCAAACTAAAAAAGGACCCATAACAGGTCCTTTTAATTGTATGATTCAAAAGAATTATTTCCTTATTCCCATGCCTTTTAACAATGTGCTTTTGTCCGTATACCCTTCAAAATTCATAGCCACTTTCCCTTCTTTATAATAAATCAACAAAGGAATACTGCGAATTTGCATCGCATCGGCCAAGGATTTATTTTGATCCACATCAATCGCCACCACTTTTACTTTGCCTGCATATTCTGAAGCAATTTCATCTAACACCGGTTTCAATTTTTTACAAGGACCACACCATGTAGCATTGAAATCAATCAATACCGGAACACTACCACTGGTCAATGCATCGTATTCCGCTTGCGTCATGCCTTTCCACGAAGGTGTTGCAGCGGCCGACGAATTATTCAAATTCGTAGGAAACTTCGCGGCGCGCCATTGCATGATTCCACCCTGCATATTGTAAATTTCTTTAAAGCCGGCCGCACTCAATGCCGATACCGCACTACCGCTTCTACCACCCGATAAACAATATAAAAACACCGGACGCGATTTGTCGAGCTGTTTAATTTGCGCTTCAAAATCAGGTCCATTATAATCAATGTTCACGGCATTGTTCAAATGCTCTTCATTGTATTCGCCCGGCGTGCGTACATCCAATAAATATTCGTTGCGGGTAGACGCCAATTTTTGCATAAACTCGGCCGCCGAAATGGTTTTGCCCGATTGAGCACCGCC
>JBPCSZ010000006.1:0-20708 GCA_051006655.1 Chitinophagaceae bacterium | reverse complement strand
ACCTTGAATGCCGGCGATATTACTTGGTATGTGGAAGGGGCTGTGAAATCGCGCGAGGCGGTTGCTACCCTCGATGGTTTGAAGAATGTATGGGGTAATGTGATTTACTCTACCTTGGGTTATGCCCGTGGTAAATTCGGGGTGAATGCTTCCGCGAAGCGAACTGAAAATTTCATGATGCGCACATCCCCCAACGAAAGTTTGATTCGTGGTTTATACAATTGGCAACCCATTATTGCGCAAATTCGTCCGCAACGTTTAATTGCGCGTTATACACCACCATCGCAAGATTTATCGGAAATTGCCTATACCGCCAATGGTTTCTTTACCCCGAACGATGAGTATACGTTCAACTTGAACTATACCCACATCAACAGTTTACAGAAAGATACCTTGTATCGTGAGGTTTTTGCCGAAGCAGAAATTCGCAGTGTTAAGAATTTTATTTTCCATGTGGGGGCCCAATATTTGGTTTACAATCAGGCGCTTTACCAACAGAAAGTAAAGGAAGATTATCCCATTGTTCATGCTTTAACGCCTTTTGCTGAAATTATTTACAAAATTGACAATAAGCGTTCGGCCCGTACCGAATGGCAATACATGCGTACTAAACAAGATTTTGGTTCGTGGGTATTTGCTTTGTTAGAATTCAATATTGCCTCGCGTTGGAGTTTTGCGGTATCGGATATGTACAATATTTCGCCGAATTATCACCATGTGAACAAAGCCCATCATTATCCTAACTTCTTTGTGGCCCGTACGTATGGTCCGCACCGCCTTACGTTACAATACGTGAAGCAAGTGGAAGGGATTAATTGTACCGGTGGGGTTTGCCGTTACGAACCGGCCTTCAGTGGGGTGAAGATGAGTGTAATTTCAACGTTCTAATTTAAAAAAGCATATTCAATATGAAATGGTTTCAGTTTGGCATAGGCATGATGGTGTTATCGGCTATGGCGTGTAAAGAGCAATTGCCCAGCGGTTTGAATTTAACCGATACCGGCGCAAAAGATACCACCTATGTAGCGGCTCCGGAAACGCCCGATGCCAAAGCGGTTTTGATTGAAGAATTAACCGGCGCTTCTTGCACGAACTGTCCAACAGGAACCACCATGTTAAAAGGCTTTATAGAACAATATCCCGGACGTATTGTAGCCACCGCCTTGCACTCCGGCTTTTTAACCGACAAGCCCTTTGGTGCTTTGTATTATTTTCCGAATGCCGACGCCGATGCTTTACGTTTGTTTTTCAATGAAGGGGATCCGGGCAAACCGGGTGCGGCCTTCGATCGTGTACAAGCCGTGGGTGGCAATAGCGATGGCAAGTACTTTATTAATCATGCCGGTACAGGTGCCGATTGGATTTCAGCCTTGAATACGCGCTTGGCAAAAACCACGCCGGTGAATATTGAATTGACCTCAACCTTGAACCCGCTAACACAAAAAGTAGATGTGAAAACCCGCATCGCGTTCACGGCGGCTTACAGCGAACCCATAGCCTTAACCTTGTATGTATTGGAAGATAGCATCAAGGATATTCAATTGGATAAGAATTTAGGCGCAATTCAAAACTACACCTTCAACCATGTGTTCCGTAAATTAATAACACCGGTTTCGGGCGAAATGGTATTGGATAGTTTAAGTACGAAAGAAGCCGGACGCGTTTTAGAACGCAATATTTCGTTTGTGCCGAATACCAGCGGCGAACAAGTTTGGAATTTAGAACATTGCCTTATTGTGGGTATTTTACACAAAACCGGTTCAAGTAAGGAAGTGATTCAAGTAGCCGAAACGCATTTAAAATAAAGGAACCATGAGCCAAACAGGAACAATTTTTCGACGTGCTTTATTGCTTGGCAGTATGGCCTTGTGGGTGGCTTGTAACGATACACCTAAAAATGAGGATACCACGAACAACACAACTACAACGGCTCCTGCGGTAACGGCTCCTGTTTTTGATGCTCAAGCGGCATTCGCTCATGTACAAAAGCAAGTGGATTTTGGTCCACGCGTACCCGGTAGCACCGCTTGGAAACAATGTGGTAATTGGTTGGTTGAAGCTTTTAAGGCGGTGAGCGATACCGTGTATGTGCAAGAAACTACTGTTACGCAACCCGGTTCGAATAAAACATACCCGTGTAAGAATATTATTGCCGCCATCAATCCGAACGCCACCGATCGGATTTTAATTTTAGCGCATTGGGATTCTCGTCCATGGGCCGATGAAGATGTGAACAATACCGATAAACCCATTGATGCGGCCGATGATGGGGCTAGCGGTGTAGCGGTGATGTTGGAAAT
Organism: Chitinophagaceae bacterium; assembly: GCA_051006655.1. Lineage (GTDB taxonomy): Bacteria > Bacteroidota > Bacteroidia > Chitinophagales > Chitinophagaceae > OLB11. Next base: position 18,408 of record JBPCSZ010000006.1, on the reverse strand, counting down.
GGCCCGATGTATTAAAACGCAAAATCCGAATAAAGGGATTGACTTTTTATTGGTGGATACCGAAGATGTGGGCAAATCGGAATGGGGTGAAAAGAGTTATTGTTTAGGTTCGCAATATTGGGGAATGAATCCGCATGTGCCGAATTACAAAGCCCGTTGGGGAGCTTGTTTAGATATGGTGGGCGCAAAAGGAGCCCAGTTTCCCTTAGAAGGCTACTCGAATTATTATGCCCCCGATATTCAGAAGAAAATATGGGATACCGGGAATCGCCTTGGGTTTTCCGATTATTTCCGGTACATACAAGGCGGACAAATTACCGACGACCATGTGGTGGTGAATGAAACCCGCGGTATTCCTACGGTAGATATTATTAATCTTCAACCGGGGGGTGGTTTTGGTAAGCATTGGCATACCCACAACGATAATGTATCGATAATTGACCCGGCTACCATGAAGGCCGTGGGACAAACCTTGTTGCAAGTGATTTACGAGAACTAATTATTCTACATTTAATTTTTGCTTGTTCGACTGTAAAAGATAGCGTGGACTATTATCTTAGTTCCCTAAAATGTTTGCAGTATGAAATGGCAGGGACGTCGTGGGAGTGATAATATTGAAGACCGTCGCGCGGGTGGTGGTGGACGAACCATGGCCATGGGGGGTGGATTAGGCATTGTGGTATTGATTATTGGTTTTTTAATGGGCGGCGACCCCATGACCTTACTGAAGAATTTTCAACAACAAAGTGCGGTATCGGCACCCGCAGCGGGAGCCCCTTTGCAAGAATCGGCCCAGGAAAAACAATTGGCCCAATTTGTATCGGTGGTATTGGCCGATAACGAACAAATTTGGGATCAGGTGTTTCGGGAGAATGGCATGACCTATCGCAAACCGAAATTGGTTTTATTCCGCAGTAGTGTGCAATCGGGTTGTGGTGGTGCTACGGCGCAAACGGGTCCGTTTTATTGTCCGGCCGATGAAAAAATTTACATCGATTTATCCTTCTTCGACGATTTAACTAAAAAGTTGGGCGCGCATGGTGAGTTCTCCTTGGCCTATGTTATTGCGCACGAAGTGGGGCATCATGTTCAGCATTTATTAGGTACCTCGAACAAGGTGCGTCAATTGCAAGCGAAGACCAACGAAAAAGGGGCCAATCGTTTGTCGGTAGCCTTGGAATTGCAAGCGGATTTTTATGCCGGTTTGTGGACGAATCACAATGCCAAGTATAATCAGGTAATAGAACAAGGCGATATTGAGGAAGCCTTGAGTGCGGCCAATGCCGTGGGCGACGATCGGTTACAGCAACAAGCGCAAGGGCGTGTGGTGCCCGATGCGTTTACACATGGTACATCGGAACAACGCATGTATTGGTTTAAACGCGGTTTTCAAACCGGCGATATAAAGCAGGGCGATACTTTTTCGGAATTGCGTTTGTAATGATTTCGTTGAATGATGTTTGGGCTTTAGATGTTTGAAAAAACAATAAGGTTTGGGAGCTGAAGCCGGCGATGGTGTTGACGAGTGCGACGCAATTGCGATGAAGAAAGAATCGGCCGATGATGACCAAAAAATGAAATAAAAAAATTGGTAACTACGTTGGGTGACAGAAAAAATTAATCTGCCTTAAGTTGCTTGGCGTAGGAAGGAATTACCTTTGCGCTATGAAAACAGTATTGCATCCTTCTGCCGATCGGGGACATGTGAATCATGGCTGGTTGAACGCCAAACATTCTTTCAGTTTTGCTTCGTGGTATAATCCCGAGAAAGTTCATTTTGGGGCATTGCGTGTATTGAACGACGATTGGGTGGCACCGGGCATGGGTTTCGGGATGCACCCGCACGATAATATGGAAATTATTACCATTCCGTTTTCGGGTACTTTGGCGCATAAGGACAGTATGGGGAATAATGGCACCATTTCGTACGGGGAAATTCAGGTGATGAGTGCCGGTTTGGGTATTATGCACAGCGAGTTTAATCATAGTGCGTCGGAGCCGGTTACTTTGTTTCAAATTTGGTTGTTCCCGAAGGTGCGCGATGTAAAACCGCGTTACGACCAAATTGCGTACGATAAAGAAAAGATGCACAATGAGTGGTTGCAAATTATTTCGCCCGACCCGAATGATGCCGGCAGTTGGATTCATCAGGATGCTTGGTTTCATTTAGGCCGTTTTGAAAAAGGCATGCCCATTGAATACCGTGGCCGAAAAGAAGGCAATGGTTTTTATGTGATGATGATTGAAGGTGATATGCAAGTGGAAGGGCAGGTATTGCATGCCCGCGATGCGATGGGTATTACGGAGGCCGATGGCTTTAAAGCCGTGGCGGAAAGTGATTGTTTCTTGTTGGTGATGGATATTCCCATGCACGTGAAATAAGGCATTTCGAACAAATACCCCTATATTTGTGCCTTCAGGCAAGCCTATTCTACCTTCGGGGTGAATGATAACAGATGCTGATAGCGCCCAAGCTTGCCTATTTTCTACTATGGAATACAATACAACCCGCGAACAACTTCGCATTAAGGAATATGGCCGTGGCATTCACGATATGGTGAAGCAATTGAAGCAAATGAGCGATAAAGAGCAACGCCAAAAAAATGCGGAAGCCTTAATTGAAATCATGGCCTTGTTGAGTCCACAACAAAAAGCCATTGAAGATTACAAACAGAAATTGTGGGACCATTTATTTTTAATGGCCGATTACGATTTGGATGTGGAATCGCCTTATCCGATTCCGGTACGGGAGGAAAAGCAACGCAAGCCGGAACCATTGCCTTATCCGAAAACCAAGATTCGTTGGAACCATTTTGGAAAGAAATTTGAATCGATTTTCGATAAAGCCATGGCGGAAACCGATGAGGAGAAGAAGCAAGGGTATGTTCAAATTTTAATGTTGTTTATGCGCTTGTCGTACACCAATTGGCATAAAGAGCAAGTGCAAGACGATATGTTGCGCGACGAGTTATTGGCCATGAGTAAAGGGCACTTGGATTTTCAACCGGGTACCCGTTTCAACGATGTGGTGGATGTGCGCGAAATTCCTACCATTAGCGGCGTGAAACAAACCGAGCCGAAAGTGCCTAAGCGTTATTATCCGCAACGTACGTATTCGCAACCGGGTAATGGTCCGGCCCCGGCCAATAGAAACAAGCCAAATAAATTCAATTATTTTAAGAAAAAAAAATAAGGCGAACGGGTTCCAATTTCTTGGAATCCGTTTTACTTTAGCGTAGCATGACCAGTTTTGAAATTCGCGGGGGAAATCCGCTCAATGGAGAAGTAACACCGCAGGGTGCGAAAAACGAAGCCCTTCAAATTTTAGCGGCTACCTTGCTCACACCGCATCCGGTAACGATTCATAATTTGCCCGACATATTAGATGTGCAGGCCATGATTGAATTATTGGGCGATATGGGCGTTGACGTGACGCGTCATGATGCGAATAATTATACCTTTTGTGCCCGCGATATTAATTTGGAGTATTTGATTAGTGCGGAGTTTAGAAAAAAATCGGGCCGTTTACGTGGGGCTGTGATGTTGGCGGGACCATTATTAGCGCGCTTTAAAAAAGCGTACATCCCGCAACCGGGTGGCGATAAAATTGGGCGTCGTCGATTGGACACGCACATTTTAGGTTTTCAAAAATTAGGCGCTCGTTTTCATTACGATGAAGAACAACATGTGTTTACCTTAGAAGCCGATGCCTTAACGGGCACCTATATGTTGCTCGATGAACCCTCGGTAACGGGTACAGCCAATATTTTAATGGCGGCCATTACGGCGAAAGGAAAGACCCGCATTTACCATGCCGCTTGCGAACCTTATATTCAACAGTTGTGTCGTTTATTGAATCGGATGGGCGCACAAATTAGCGGTATCGGCTCCAACTTATTGACCATACGCGGGGTTGAACCCGAAAAGCTACAAGGTTGTGAGCATACCATTTTAGCCGATATGATTGAAGTAGGTTCTTTCATTGGTTTGGCGGCTATGACTTCGGGCGATATTACCATTAAGAATTGCAATGTGAAACATTTGGGTTGCATTCCCGATGTATTCCAACGCTTGGGCATTGAACTCGATATTCAGAAAGACGATATCCATGTGCCGGCTCAGGAACATTACCGCATACAGCGTTTTTTAACCGGCGATATTTTAACCATTTACGACCATCCGTGGCCGGGCTTTACCCCCGATTTATTGAGTATTGCCTTGGTGGTGGCTACCCAAGCCAAAGGCACGGTATTGTTCCATCAGAAAATGTTTGAAAGCCGTTTGTTCTTTACCGATAAACTCATCGATATGGGTGCGCAAATTGTATTGTGCGATCCGCATCGGGCGGTGGTGGTTGGGCTCGATAAACAATCGCCTCTTCGGGGTAATACCATGGCTTCGCCCGATATTCGGGCCGGATTGGCCTTGCTGATTGCCGCCTTATCGGCCCAAGGCAAAAGCATAATTCAAAATGGGGAACAAATAGACCGTGGTTATGAACGCATTGATGCGCGTTTGCAAGCCTTGGGAGCCGATATTAAGCGGTTATAAAGTTGTTTTTTTTATTGGTGTTTTTTTTACTTTTTTTGTTGTATTAAAAACATAACCCATGAATCATACAACGCGACATTGTTTAGCCTGCAATAAAATTATTCGAGGCCGAATTGACAAGAAGTATTGTAACGACCATTGTAGGAACAATTACAATAACCAACAACGCATGCCCGAAAGTTCCTATGTGCGCCAAATAACCCAAAACATGCGCAGGAACCGAAACATTTTAATGAAGTTGTTGGGGAATATGAATCAAGCCCTCATTGAACGAGAAAGATTAATTGAACAAGGGTTTCGTTTTCGCTACCATACGCATATTGAAAACACAATGCAGGGGGAACACCTCATTTGTTGTTACGATATGGCCTACCGCACCAAGAACGACGATGAAGTTTGGGTGCAACGCTTAAACGAGGAGGAATAAGCGTTTGGAAGTATCTTTGACGCAATGACAGCATTACGGGCCCGGGTATATAAATCCACAGGAAGTTGGTACATCGTACAAACCGAGGAAGGCCGTGTGCATCATGCTCGCATTAAGGGCAAATTTAAAATCGATAAAGCCATTCGTTCTACCAACCCCATTGCCGTGGGCGATTGGGTGACCATTGTATTGGAAGATATTGCCGAAGAAACTGCCGTGATTACGGAAATTGCCGAACGTAAAAATTATTTAATTCGAAGTTCACCGCATAACCGTTACCAAAAACACATTGTGGCTTCTAACCTCGATCAGAGTATTTTAATTGCTACCCTGAAAGAACCACGCACCTCCTTGGGCTTTATCGATCGCTTTTTGGTGAGTTGCGAAGCCTATCATATTCCGGCTGTGATTTTGTTTAATAAATCCGATTTATTGAACGAAGAAGAACTCGCCCTATTTGCCGACATACGCGCTATGTATGAAGCCATTGGCTATCCGGTGTATTTGTTTTCGGCCGAACAAGGGCATGGCATTGAGGAACTGCATACCTTGTTGCGGAATAAAACCAGTTTGTTTACCGGACATAGCGGGGTGGGTAAATCCACCTTCATTAATAAGTTATTGCCCGGCCGCGATTTGCGCATTCAAGAAGTATCGGAATGGAGTGGTAAAGGCATGCACACCACCACTTTTGCCGAAATGTATAATTTGCCCGAAGGGGGCGCTATTATTGATACTCCGGGCATTCGCGAATTGGGCATCATTGATATTTCAAAGCAAGAATTATCGGGCTATTTCCCCGAAATGAAAGCCGTATTGAGCCAATGCAAATACAATAATTGCTCACATACCAACGAACCCGGTTGCGCGGTGAAAGAAGCCGTACGCACCCATCATATTCATGAAGAACGGTATATCAGTTACCTAAAAATTTTGGAGAGTATCGAGGAGAAGAGTTATTGATTTTTTCGGGGCTCTCATCGGCGAAGCCTTCATCAACTACTATCCGTCCCCTTTGGGCTCCGCTTCGCTGCGGCCCGCCTGCGGCTGGGCCAAGCCCGCCGGGCACGGCAGCCTCTCAGCGTCATCGCTTTCATCGGCTGATTTGTTCGTGCAAAAAAAATCGCCTTCGGTGAGGAAGGCGATTGAATTTTAATGTAATTCTTTAAATAGCGGCCAGTTGAACTTTTTGTTGCAACTCTTTCACCTGCTCGCGAATCAAGGTGTCGGTATCCATCAAATCTTTTACGGTTTGACAGCTATGAATCACTGTGGTATGATCGCGCCCACCAAAATGATCGCCAATGTTCTTCAAGGAATTCTTAGTGAATTGTTTGGCCAAGTACATCGAAATTTGACGCGCTTGTACAATTTCACGCTTGCGGGTTTTGGCTTGTAACTTGTCGTACGGAATACCATAGAAATCGCATACCATTTTTTGAATCGATTCGATGGTGATTTCTTTCGACGATGTTTTTACAATATTGCGCAACACCTTCTTGGCCAATTCCAAATCAATTTCGCGTTTCACCAACGAAGAGTGGGCCAACAAGGAAATCAAGGCACCTTCCATTTCGCGAATATTGTTCTGCACATTATACGCTAAGTACTTCACCACTTCGTTCGGTAATTCCAAACCATCCATGCGCATCTTGAATTCCAAAATGGCCATACGGGTTTCAAAATCAGGTGTTTGTAAGTCGGCACTCAATCCCCAACGGAAACGCGACAATAAGCGTTCCTGCATGCCATCCAAATCTTTCGGTGGCTTATCGCTGGTGAGAATCAATTGCTTGCCGTTTTGGTGCAAGTGATTGAAAATCGAGAAGAAGGCTTCTTGCGATTTAACGGCCGGTGCGAAGTAATGAATATCGTCGATAATTAAAACGTCGATGAGTTGATAGAAATTAATGAAGTCGTTCACCTCTTGGTTCCGAGCATGTTCTATGAACTGATGAATGAACTTTTCAGCACTCACATACAAAACCGTTTTGTTCGGGTGTAAACGTTTGGTTTCATTCCCAATGGCATGCACCAAGTGGGTTTTACCTAAACCGCTATTACTGTAAATAACCAATGGATTGAAGGAAGTGCCTCCGGGCTTTTGAGCCACGGCTAAACCGGCACTGCGCGCCAAGCGATTGCATTCGCCTTCCACATAGGTATCAAAAACATATTTTGGATTTAATTGCGGATCAATTTGCGAGCGTTTAAGCCCTGGAATCACAAATGGATTCTTGATACCGGAATCTGGACCAACATGAGCATCTACATAATTGTTGCTAAGCGAAGCCCCTTGATGGGTTCCTGCGGGAACACGCACCGAAGCCGGATTCTTCTTATTTTGATTCTCCATCAAAATGCGATACTCCAATTTGGCTTCTTTGCCTAATTCACGTTTGATGGTTTTCGCTAAAAGCTCTACGTAATGTTCTTCCAACCATTCGTAAAAAAATTGACTCGGTACTTCAATAATGAGAACGTTGTCTTCCAAGCCTACCGGTTTAATCGGTTCGAACCAGGTTTTGTACGATTGCCAGCTAATATTGTCTTTGATTACCTTTAAACAATTTTCCCAAATATTTTCAAAGGTTTTCGTCATGAGTAAGATTGTCCTTTTATGAGTTTTGTGAGTATTTATTTTTTGTCTTTCCCGAAGCGAGAGTATACTAGGCGTATGGCTTTCAATCGGGCAACGAAGATGATAATTAATTGTTGAAAAAAAAAATTTTTAGATACTTGTTTCTGTGCTACGTACGGCCTGATTTTTTGAAACGTAGACAGACTCTTTTTTATGATTAAAAAAAATATCTATTCGCCCCAAATAAACGCCTCCCCAACCCACTTGATTGATGACTACATCTTGTTTTTTTCGATTTTTTATTGTAAGTGGTTGTTCTAAAAAGGTGTGTGTATGTCCGCCTATAATCCAGTCTATATGCTCACTCTCAGCCGCAAGTCGTTTATCGCTCACTTTATCCGATGAATACTCAAATCCTAAATGCGATAAACAAATAACCGTATCGCAACGTTTCTTCTTCTTTAAGAAATAGGCCATCTCATTCGCCTTTTGAATTGGGTCGGTATACACCAAGCCTTTGCGCATATCGTTGTGCACTAAACCTTCCAAATCGATGCCAACACCAATTATGCCAATTTTAATGCCGCCTTTATGTAGAATATGATAGGGAACTACTTGATTTTCAAGGGGCGTATTGTAGAGTTCGTAATTGCAATTCACAAAAGGGAAATCGGCGTATTGCATTTGATGCAATAAATTTTCCATGCCCAAATCGAAATCATGATTGCCTAAGGTGGCGGCATCGTAGCCCATCAAACTCATTACTTGCATTTCGGGCTTGCCTTTGTAAAAATTGAAATAGGGTGTTCCTTGAAAAATATCACCCGCGTCGAGCAATAATACCGGGTTTCCTTCTTTTCGAATTTGTTCAATTTGACGGTAGCGTGCCGCGGCACCGCCTTTCCCGGCCATTTTACTGCCATCGTTGGGAAAAGGGTCTAATCGACTATGTACATCGTTGGTATGCAATAAGGTGATACGACGTTGACGTGTATGTTCCTCGAAAGGTTTTGCAAGGGACTCGATGGGTGTTTGTGCCAGGGCAAAGGCACCGGTCCCCAACAGCGTTTGGCGAAGGAATTCGTGGCGGTTCATAGTTTATTGAATCGTAAAGCGGTTTTGAAAATGAGGTTCTATGCGCGGATTTTTCTTCAAGTAAGTCAATAAGGCTTCGCGAAGCAAAAGGCCATCGGTTTGTATGGGCAACGGAATAAGAAATTCACAGCGATCGCCCCCTTTGGCAATAAAATCGGAGGTGGCAATGCGGTAGTTTTTTTGAAGGTCTATGGCTTGGAATGGTCCATCGGCTGTATTGGCTAAATAACTCAACTTATTGAGGGTATCGGCTTTGATGAATGCCCCGGCAATGGGCCATCCACCTTGCTTAGCCATTTGTTGAATCCATTGATTCACGAGTGTTCCGGGTACATCTAAAATAACCAAGGTATTGTCGAAGGGCATTAATTCATAAACATGCCTTACCATAATGGATCCCTCAGGCCAACGATTTACCCGTAAGCCCCCCGAATTCGTAATGAATAAGGCTACATTCGGGTCGCGTTCGCGGGCGGTTTGCAGCATGGCATCGCTGAAGAAATTCCCTAAGCTCCCACCGCCTTTTTCCTTGGTTAAGGGCTTAAGCGCTTGGGCTAAAGGGATGTCCATTAGGGTGTTCACACTATCGCGATAGGGCTGAATCAATCGACTGATTACGCCCGTGTCGGGCGCATTGGTTTCAATACTGAGTCGCGTAGATTGGTGCGAAGCCGTGTTATAAACGGGTTTACACGAATATAAACAATTAATACCGGCTATTATGAAGCAACGAAGGGCAAAATGCATACTGCAAGTTATACAATTCATGAAAACCGATTAACTTCGTGCTTTAAATTTTATACTATGGCAACATTCGAAACAACAGGAACCTTGAAAGTTAAAATGGACACGCAAGTGGTGAGTGAAAAATTCTCGAAACGTGAATTTGTACTAACTACCGACGCTAGCACCAGTTATCCGCAACAGGTTTCCTTTCAATTAACGCAAGACAAATGCAGTTTGTTGGATGCGTATAATATTGGCGATGAAATTAAAGTATCATTCAATTTGCGTGGTCGCGAATGGAATGGTCCAAATGGTATTCGTTACTTCAATACCTTGGAAGCATGGCGTTTAGAGCGTGCACAAGGTGGTGGACAAGCACAAGCCCCTCGTCAGGATTCATATTCGGCTCCGGCTTCTTCTAGTCCTTCCTCAGCCTCTTCTCCCGTAGAAGATGATATGCCCTTCTAATTGGCACTAAGATTACACAAAAAAGCCGCTTGATATCAAGCGGCTTTTTTATACAAGGTGTTTTTTTATTATGTAGAATTACCCCTATTAATTGTAATCCCTAGATATCGAGTTTTAGGACCGGCCTGAGAAAAATAGCGTTAAGAAAATGACGATTTTTATCGACAGAAATAAAAACATAATTAACCCGATGAATGAAGCACAAGCGCTTGGTTCTATCTACCGAGGCTAAATAAAGCGATGACGAAGCATAGCTTTTTTATTTCCGATAAAAAACGGCATTTTTAGCTATTTTTCGAAAGCCTTGATTTTTTTGCTCCACTTTTTTTATCAAGAAAAAAAGTGGAAAACAACCTATTTTCCAAAATACATGAATCTTGCTCCTCTTTTTATCAAGAAAAAAAGTGGAAAATACCCTTGATTAGCGTGATCGCCATTTTAAGGATAATCCTATTTATTAATTTGGACTATTCCCACTATCGCCGGCGTGAATACCATTCAATAAATCGTCGGCAATCACCGAAGCTTGGGTATTGCCATTCATAAACTGCTTCCAAACCAAAGCCCCGTTCAAAATATTTACGCAATACATATAACGGTCGTAAGAGGTGAAGTAAACTAAGTTCCCCATCACCACCGGTGAAGTTTTAATTAAACTGGCACTCGGGTATTTCCAACGTAAATTCCCCGAAACGTGGTCGATGCAATACAAATTGAAATCGTAACTACCCACCAAAACCGATTCAGAACTCGCGTGAATCATAGGCGAACCGTGAACGCGTTCTTTGGTAGGGTAAACCCAACGTTTTAAGCCGGTAGTGGTATCGATGCAATGCAATTTATAATCGTCGCTTCCTACCAAACACATACCACCGTAAACAATGGGTGAAGATTGTACTTTATCGCCGGTGGCATAGTTCCATTTTGGAGAGCCATCCCATTCGTTGATGGCGTAAACCTTACCGTCAGTACATCCAAAATAAATGGTGGAGTTGCTCATGCGAAGCGAAGATTCAATAGGGGCGGGCGTTCCGGCCGATTGCCAAACGCTGTTTCCGTTCGAAATATCCACGCAATGCACTTGTGGACCAACAGCCACATAAGCGCGACCACCCGTTACTTGAGGAGCGCTGGTGCAAGGCGCATTGCCATTATAACCCCAAACGGCATTGCCATTGTTGATATCGCGGCAATACAATTGATCGGCCGAAATATAAATCCGACCACCAACAACCGTTAAGCCATTGGCCAATAAAATACCGGTGGCATTGCTCCATTTAATTTTTCCTTCAATTACATCAATGCCATACAAATAACCTGTTTTGGTAATTACATACAGCATTTTGTTGTAAAACGCCGGGGTTACATCGCTTATGCCACTGGTGCTTACTTCCCATAATTTGTTCCCGGTTTCAGCCTGATAACTAATCACCGCGCTGTTTTCGGTTGTAACAAAAACCGCCTTTTGACGCCCTTTGATAAGTGGCGGATCGGTGCTTAAGGTTTTGGAGCAAGAAACCATTAAAAGGGACATGAAGCCCAACAAGAGGGCCGATACATTGAATTTTTTCATGGAAAAACCAGTCATAATGCAACAAATATAACAAAAAACGGCTATTAGCCATAGGAGCTTTCGGTAAATTCACCGAGAGGGCGTCCTGTCAATAGGGTGTTAAATAATATCCAATCCTTAAAAAATAACCTGATTCGCCACCCTCGATTTTTGTACATTTGTCCGCTTTTACTTGCACATGGTCGATTTACTAGATAAACAAAAACTCCCCAAACACGTTGCCATCATTATGGATGGGAATGGGCGTTGGGCCAAAGAACGTGGCCGCGATCGCCTGTTCGGGCATCAACACGGGGTTATCAGCGTGCGCGATGTGGTGGAAGGCTGTGCCGAAGTGGGGGTAAAATACCTCACCTTGTATGCCTTTTCTACCGAAAATTGGAATCGTCCGGAAAATGAAGTGAATGGCTTAATGGAATTATTGGTTACTACCATTCGCAACGAAGCTGAAACCCTACATAAAAACGGGGTGCGTCTTCACGTGATAGGCGATTGGGATTCCCTGCCACCGGCCTGTGTGAATGAATTGCACGAGGCCATGGACATTACCGCCGGCAATACGCGCCTCAATTTGATTTTAGCCTTGAGTTACAGCGCCAAATGGGAAATTACTCAAGCCGTTAAATCCATTGCACACGAAGTAGCCGCCGGAACCCTTCAACCCAACGATATTAACGATGAACTTTTCCATCAACACCTTTGTACCGGGGCTTTCCCCGATCCGGAATTGATGATTCGTACCAGCGGAGAACATCGCATCAGTAATTTCTTACTCTATCAATTGGCTTACGCCGAATTATATTTCACCCACACGCATTGGCCCGATTTTCGGAAAGAAAATTTGTTCGAAGCGTTATTAAATTATCAAAATCGTGAACGCCGTTTTGGTAAAATCAGCGAACAATTAACCGATAATCGGTTCCAATTGTAAGCTTCATATTTGGTTAGTCTCCATGAAAATAGCTCGTTTCCCTTTCTTGTTTTTTACCCTTGGCCTCTTATGTGGACAAGCCGAATCCGTTTCGGCCCAAATCGGGTTAAAATCGAAAAAAGATAAAACCGTATCCCAAGCCCGTAACAATGAATACACCATTGGCGGTGTTCGCGTAACAGGTTCTCAGTACCTCGATGAAGAGTTACTCTTGTCGATTTCAGGCTTGGTGCCCGGCGATAAATTAAAAATGCCCAACGACCCTAAATTGTCGAAGGCCATTCATAGCTTGTGGAAACAAAACTTGTTTTCGGATGTTCAAATCAATGCCGAACGTTTCCAAGACGATAAAGTGTTTATTGATATTCATATCGAAGAACGACCACGCTTATCGAAATACAACTTCAAAGGCGTAAAAGAAAATGAGGCGAAGGAATTAAAAGAAAAAATTGGTTTAGTAAAATCGCGGGTGGTAACCGAGGCTACCAAGCAAGGCGCCCTCGATCGTATTCGAAAATACTACGACGAAAAAGGGTATTCGAATGTGCAAGTTTCCATTAGCGAACGCCCCGATACCTCGGTATTGAATACCATCATTTTGACCTTCGCCATCGATAAAGGACAAAAAGTAAAAATCAATCAGGTGAATATTTTCGGTAACGAAAACGCCGCCTTGAATAAGTTAAAAGGCCAAATGAAAGGCAGTAAGGAAATGGCCCGCCTTTCCTTATATAAATGCACCGGCGAATCGGTGTATGGCACCAATATCAATCGTTTTCGCGATTATATGAATGGTAAAGGCTTTTTATCCTTATCGAAAACCCTGCAATTGGTGAATCCTTATTTCCGTTATAATATTTTTTCAGCGTCGAAATTCAACGAGAAGAAATACTTGGAAGATAAAGAACGCATCATTGATTATTATAACTCCATTGGTTACCGCGATGCCGCTATTGCCCGCGATACGATGTATATGGCTTCCAATGGCAATTTGAATATTGATGTGGAAGTGAAAGAAGGACGCCGGTATTATTTTGGCGACTTCGATTGGCAAGGCAATACCAAATATTCGGCCGAAGAGTTGAATAAAATGTCGGGCATTAAGAAAGGCGATATTTATAACCAAGAATTGTTGTACAAACGTATTGGTAAAATTCCAACCCAAGAGGCCGACGATATCAGTTCGCTTTACCTCGATGACGGTTATTTGGCTTTCAATGCCGACATTGCTGAGAAATCGATTATTGGCGATACCATTAATTTCGATATCCGCGTGGTGGAAGGAGAACAGTATACCATCCGCAACATCAATATTTCGGGGAACGACAAAACCAACGAGCACGTTATTCGTCGCGAATTACGCACCTTGCCCGGCAATAAATTCAGTCGCTCCGATATCATTCGTTCGCAACGCGAAATTGCCAACTTGAATTTCTTCGATGCCGAAAAAATTGGCATCAATCCTATTCCGCATAGCGATGGTACCGTAGATATCGATTATTCGGTGGTTGAAAAATCGGCCGATCAATTGGAATTACAAGCCGGTTTCGGCGGTGGTTTAGGTATTACCGGTACCCTCGGGGTTTCGTTCAATAACTTCGCCATGCGCAATATTGGTAAATTACGCGAGTGGGATCCCTTGCCCATGGGTGATGGACAGAAATTGTCGTTGCGTGGACAAGCCAACGGAAAATGGTATAACTCCATCACAGCCTCGTTTACTAACCCATGGTTAGGCGGAAAAAAACCAAATTCCTTAACCATCAGTACTTACCGTACCTTCTTTGCCGGTCGTTTTGGTTCGGCTACTACCGGACACATGACGACCCTCGGAGCGAGCGCCAACTTAAGTAAACGTTTGCGTTGGCCCGACGATAACTTTGTATTGTCGTACGGTTTGAATTATCAGTTGTACAATATTGTGGATTATACCTTCTTTGAAGGCTTCAACAATGGGGTGGCCAATAACTTGAGCTTCAAAGTGAATTTGGCCCGTTATTCTATCGATCAACCCTTGTTCCCGCGCAGTGGTTCTAACATTTCATTGAGTGCCCAATTCACGGCCCCTTATTCCTTAATTACCGGGAAAGATTATACTTATGCCTCAACCGCTGAACGCTATCGTTGGATTGAATACCACAAGTATCGTTTCACCGCCGAATGGTATCAGCGCGTGAAAGGCAATATGATTTTGAAATTAGCCACTAAGCATGGTTATTTGGGTTATTACAATCAAGCCTTACAATCGCCGTTCGAACGCTTCCAGGTAGGTGGCGATGGTTTGCAAGGATTCACCTTATATGGCCGCGATATCATTGCCCATCGTGGCTATGAAATTTATTCGCCAACGGCCGGAGCTATCATCTTCAATAAATACACCGCCGAGGTGCGTTATCCATTCTCTTTGAATCCATCGTCTACCATTTTCGGCTTGGCCTTCTTCGAAGCCGGTAATGCCTGGAGCAGTTACAAAACCTTCAATCCATTCCAATTGAATCGCTCGGCCGGTGTAGGTATTCGTATCTTCTTACCCATGTTCGGTTTGCTGGGCTTAGATTATGGTATTCGTTTCGATTCGCCCAATTCGCAACAAGCCATTGGCAATGGGGTTAAATTGGGTCAAGCCGCGAAGTTTACCTTCATGCTTGGCTTTGAACCGGATTGATGCTGAGAAATATTCGTTAAAGCGTGTAAGCAACGGCTTTTTTATGTTGCTTTGCTAAACCAATAAAACACAGGCTATGAAAAAATTACTTTTCGCACTCTTGTTGACCCTTGGTGCTTGGAGTGCACAAGCACAACGCTATTGCGTTATCGATTCAAAATATATTCTCGACAATTTACCGGAATACAAACAAGCGCAAACCAAACTCGATGAGGCTTCATCGCAATGGCAACGCGAAATTGATGCCAAATTGCAAGAAGTAGACCGCTTGTATAAAACCTATCAGGCCGAACAAGTAATGTTGAGCGATGAAATGAAAAAGAAACGCGAAGACGATATTGTAAAGAAAGAAAAAGAAGCCAAAGAATTACAAAAGAAGCGTTTTGGCTTTGAAGGCGATTTGTTCAAGAAACGCCAAGAATTGGTGAAACCCGTGCAAGACCGTGTTTACAATGCCGTTCAGAAAATGGCCACCTCGAAATCGTTCGATATTATTTACGATAAATCGGCCGACCTCAGCGTGTTCTATAACGACCCTAAACTCGATAAAAGCGACGATGTATTGCGCGATTTAGGCATTACCAGTCCAACCCGCAAGTAATTATCGCTTCGCAAAAAGCCTTATTATACCAAGTGCATGTGCTAATCGTGCCTTATATTTACCCCCGCTAAAAAAATTGAAACAAACCGTATGAAAAAAATCCTGATTCTGTTGGCCTTTTTGTATGCCGGCAACCAAGTGAACGCGCAACAAAAAATTGGTTATATTAATTCGGAAGAATTAATTATGGCTATGCCCGAAGCTAAAAAAGCCGATGCTGATATCACGGCGTATGCCAAAACTTTCCAAGATCAATTGCAAGCCATGCAAAAAGAAATGGAAACCAAATACAAAGCGTATGAAGCCGGGGTGAAAACCATGACCGAAGCCATGAAAGACGTGAAAGAAAAAGAATTGACCGATTTGCAAAATCGCATGCAGTCGATTCAACAAAGCGCGGAAGAAAAAATTGCCGCTAAACGTCAAGATCTTCTCAAACCCATTACGGAAAAAGCCGATGCCGCTATTCAAGCTGTAGCCAAAGAAAAAGGCTATTCCTATATCTTCGACGCGAATGCCGGTGGTATTATTTACGCCTTGCCTACCGATAATATTTTGCAAGACGTAAAAAATAAATTGGGCATTAAAGATGCGCCGGCTGCTACCACAACAGCTCCAAAAAAATAATTCAATTTAACTCAAATCAAAAGGCTGTTTTCGAACAGCCTTTTTTTATGCCTCAAATTGGCGTGTTTCCCTACTTTGAAGTATCTTGAGCCCTTTATTGTTGGTTCATGACAGATGCATATTTTCAGCCGTTCAGAGAAAACGTAATTGGTGACGGCTTACTTTTTCCAACACCCTATGGTGAAAAACAATTGTTGTACGCCGATTGGATTGCCAGCGGCCGACTCTATGCGCCCATTGAACAAACCTTCCTAAACGATATTTATCCCTACTGCGGCAATACGCATACCGAAACCTCGGTGACAGGCACCATTATGACACGCTTGTACCACGATGCGAAAGAAGTGATTAAAAAAGCCGTGAATGCCCATGCCGACGATGCCCTGATTTTTTCAGGTTCCGGTATGACCGATTCCATCAATAAACTGCAACGCATTATGGGCTTGCGCATGCCCGATGCCTTGCAATATCGCTATGGTCATTCATCCCAACATTGGCATTTGCCCGAAGCCGATAAACCCGTGGTATTCATCACCCACATGGAACACCACAGCAATCATACTTCCTGGTTGGAAACCATTGCCGATGTGGAAATTATTCAACCCGATGAAGCCGGCTTGCCCGATTTGAATTACTTCCACGACTTATTGAAAAAATACGCCTCGCGTAAAACTAAAATTGCTTCTGTATCAGCGGCTTCAAATGTAACCGGCGTGATTACACCCTATTACGAAATCGCCGAAATGATTCATGCCGTAGGCGGTATCATTATTGTCGATTTTGCCTGTTCGGGTCCCTATGTGCATATCGACATGCACCCCGATAATGAAGCGCAAGTGTTGGACGCCATTGTGCTTTCGCCCCATAAATTTTTAGGCGGTCCGGGCACACCCGGTTTATTGGTCATGAACCAAGCCTTGTATCAAAGCAAATCGCCCGATCATGCCGGCGGTGGCACCGTAGTGTTTACTTCGCCTTGGCACGAGCACCGCTATATTGTGAACATCGAAGAACGCGAAGACGGCGGAACACCCCCATTCTTACAAGGCATTAAAGCGGCTATGGCCTTTCGTTTGAAAGACACCATGGGCGTAGCCAATATCCTCGGTCGCGAAGCCCAACAAATTGAACGCGTAATGCAACGCCTCTTGCCGGTGAAAGGACTCCACGTATTGGAAAGTCACTTGCGCCACCGCGTAGGTGCCGTTTCGTTTTATGTGGAAGGCATGCATTATAACTTAGGGGTTAAACTCCTCAACGATATGTTCGGTATTCAAGTGCGTGGCGGTTGTGCTTGCGCCGGTACCTACGGACATTTCCTCCTCAATATCGATAAAGCCCAATCCGATCATATTTTGGCTTGCGTGATGGCCGGCGATATCACCGCCCGTCCGGGATGGATTCGTTTATCACTCCATCCTGTTATTAGCGATGCCGAATTGGAACGCATCCTCGATGCCATTGTGTATGTGGCCGAAAATCATGAAACCTTAGGACAAGACTATAACTTCTTACCTAAGAAAAATGCCTTTGAACACAAGCATTTTCAACGCGTGTTCGAACAAAACATTACCGAACGTTTGTTTGCTTAAGTTGCTTTAAATAAATGGATTGCAACTGTTGTCCAACCGCTTCGTAACTGAATTGGGCCATGGCCGATTGGGCAATTTGTTGGCTGTTGTATTGCGTATAATTACGCATCATAGTCAACATCGCTTGTGTTAAGGCTTGTTCGTTTCCGGCCTCCACCAAAATGCCATTTTTTTCATCAATCACTTCGGGTATGCCACCCACCCGCGAAGCCACCACCGGCAAGCCCGAACAAAGCCATTCCAATAAAGAACAAGGCAACATTTCGCTGTGGCTAAACAATATACCCGCATGGGCGTCGCGGACCCGTTCGGCCACTTCGGCGTAAGCCATTTCGTGTTCAAAAAATACCGACTGATTCAATAAACCTAGCGCTTCCGCTTCCCGCAACAAGTCTTCGGGCTTGGCCCCCAATAAATACAATTGTGCCGAAGGCGCTACCCGAACTACTTCGGCGAAAGCCCTTAATAAACCCGGTATATTTTTTACCGCCGCCATATTCGAGACGTGCACAAAACGAAACGGCTTGATTGTTTTTACATTTTCCGATGGATAAAACAAACTCGTATCCAC
>JBPCSZ010000005.1:0-3971 GCA_051006655.1 Chitinophagaceae bacterium | reverse complement strand
GGCGCGAAGCGGGTTCTAACGGTTGTTGGTGTAGACATAAACGGGTGCAAAGATAGTTTTTTTTGAAGCGCAACAGCATCATGCTTCGCGGAGCGGGAAGCTTTGCGGAGCGGGAAGCTTCGCAGAGCGGGAAGCTTCGCGGAGCGGGGAACAGAGCGGGAGCGAGGGGCTTCGCAGCGCGAGGGGCTAGGCGGAGCGAGAAACGGGGTGGGAGCGAGGGCTTCGCAGCGCGGGAAACTTCACATCATAGATAATCATGTAATCATTTAATCATAATTCCTCCAATCGTGTAATCTTGTTTCCCCGCTGAGTCTCCTGCAAGGGAATTGTTTCCCCGCTAAGTCTCCTGCAAGGGAATTGTTTCCCCGCTGAGTCTCCTGCAAGGGACTCAGCGGATTCACATTAAAGTAAAAGCGATTCTGCCATGCCAAAGGCATTCTCTCTGTTCCTCATGGCCACTGCGAAAAAAACTCTATGTAACTCTGTGATAAAAATCCTTAATTTAATTCAATTTGTTTCCCCGCTGAGTCTCCTGCAAGGGACTCAGCGGATTAATTCAATTTCAAACTATCGATGAAAAAAGTGCATGCCGTATTGTTATTGCAACGTTCCCTTCGGGTGACGGCTGTGAGAAAAAAATGAGCGAGAAACGGAGCGGGAGCGAGGGGTAACGCAACCCAATGTTAAAATAAATTAATTACCCTACGATAGCAAGATGTTGCTGTATTTTCGTGGCTCCATGAGGCCCTATTTGGTAAAAACGCCCCGTTTGTTGAAAGCACTGTATAATCAGTGCATTTGGCATATCAACGAGCCCGCCAACAGCGTGTATCTCACCTTCGACGATGGTCCTCACCCTGAAGTAACCCCTTTTGTTCTCGATCAACTCGCCCAATTCAAAGCCAAGGCCACCTTTTTTTGCATCGGTAAAAATGTGGTATCGCACCCCGATATTTTTGAACGCGTATTAGCCGAGGGCCATGCCGTAGGCAACCATACCCACAATCACCTTAATGGTTGGAAGACGGATAATTTGCGCTATTTCCGCAATATCAAAATTGCAGCCCGTCATATTCAAAGTTCCATTTTTCGTCCGCCTTACGGCCGCATCACGTATTCGCAAGCCGAAGGACTACAACGCATGAATCCGCACATGAAAATTATTATGTGGGATGTATTGAGCGGCGATTTCGATACCGAATTAAGTGGCGAAGCTTGTTTGCAAAATGTGATTGATTCAGCGAAGCCCGGCTCCATTGTGGTCTTTCACGACAGCCAAAAAGCCTTTGCCCGTTTGGAATATGCCTTGCCTCGTTTTCTGGCGCATTGCCGCGAACAAGGTTGGAATTTGAAGAAATTGAATATGTAATGTTGATTGATACCCACACCCATTTATACGACGAGAAATTCAACCCCGACCGTGAGGCAATGATCGCCCGTGCCCAAGCCTTGGGCGTGCAACGTTTTTATATTCCCAATTGTGCCATGGAAACCGTACCCGGTATGTTGGCCGTGGAAGCGCAATACCCCGGTGTTTGTTTTGCTACCATGGGTTTGCATCCGTGTTATGTAAAAGACGATTATAAAACTGAATTGGCGCACATGGAAGACTGGCTCGAACGCCGCGATTTTGTGGCCATTGGCGAAATAGGCTTGGATTATTATTGGGATAAAACGTTCAAACAAGAACAACACGATGCCTTTCGCACACAAATGCGGTGGGCGGTGGAGCGCCATCGGCCCATCATTATACATACCCGCGAGGCCACCGAAGATACCTTGCGCTTGGTGAAGGAATTTGTACCACAAGGAATTCGGGGCGTGTTTCATTGTTTCAGTGGCAGTTACGAAACCGCGCAACAAATTATTCAAATGGGTTTTTATTTAGGCATTGGCGGTGTGGTAACGTATCCTAAAGCCGGCTTGGCCGAGGTGGTGGCGCGCCTCGATATGGCGCATTTGGTATTGGAAACCGATGCCCCGTATTTAGCGCCCGTACCATTTCGGGGAAAGCGCAATGAGAGCGGTTATGTGGCGCACGTGGCCGAGAAGGTAGCGGACTTGAAAGAGATGTCTGTCCTCGATGTAATGACCCAAACCACCCGCAATGCGGTAAAACTTTTCGGCGAATAAAAAAGAGGGTGTACTTTCGCAACCCGCAACAGGAGACGTGTCCGAGTGGTTGAAGGAGCACGCCTGGAAAGTGTGTATACGGGAAACTGTATCGCGAGTTCGAATCTCGCCGTCTCCGCGAATAAAAAATGAGCATGCAAAGCATGCTCATTTTTTATTCGCCCCTGTTTCTGTTTCTGTTTCTGCTTCTGTTTCTGTTTCTCGGGCGAATTCAATTCGCCCCTACAATACCCTCGCTTCCGTCTGCCTCAGGCAGATTTCCCGCTTAGATTTTCGCCCCAACCATAATACGTATAACAAACCTCAATACACAATTAGGCATTCGATTTTCAGGTGGATGGTTGTGGAATTACTTTTACCCACATGCTTCACGCTAAAAATAAATTAAGTGAACTCGATATCAACCGCATCATTGAAATGGCGTGGGAAGACCGAACGCCTTTTGAAGCCATTCGAGTTCAGTTTGGTTTATCGGAAGCCGAGGTGATTCGTTTAATGCGTTCCGAATTGAAACGAAGCAGTTTTAACTTGTGGCGTAAGCGCGTGAACAGTGGGGCGAGCATGAAACATGTGAAGATGCGCCCCGAAGGCATCGATCGGTTTAAATGTTCTCGTCAGCGGACCATTTCGATGAATAAAATCAGCAAACGATAAGATGATTATACAACAGCAAGATATTGTATCCTTTGAACAACGTTACAGAACGGCCTTTATAAATTCATTAGCCGGTTTTCGTCAAGCGGTTTTGGTAGGAACGCAATCGGCGCAAGGACAAACCAATTTAGCCATTTTTAATTCCTTGATTCATTTAGGGGCCAATCCCGCCTTGTTTGGTTTGGTGAGTCGGCCCGATACCGTACCGCGAGATACGCTGCGGCACATGTTAGATACGGGGTATTATACGCTGAATATGGTAAGTACCCGTTTTATGGAAGCGGCCCATCAAACCTCGGCGCGTTATGCGCGTGAGGAATCGGAATTTGAACGGGTAGGGTTTACGCCCACGTATTTGGGGGAGCACCCGGCGCCTTTTGTGGCCGAAGCGGTGGTGAAAATTGGGATGCGCTTGGAGCAAACCGTTCCCATTGAATTAAATGGGACTATTCTCATTATAGGTTCCATTCAGTGCATCGACGTTCCCGATACGATTGTTGGGACCGATGGCTTTGTTGACTTGGCGGCGGCCGAGGTATTGGTGAGCCAAGGCTTGGATGCTTATTTTGCAATGAGGGCCATGGGAAGATTGGCGTACGCTAAACCGACATAGCGCATTGATTGCTTCCAGATTTTTTTAACAGGATTGGCAGAATAGACAGGATTATTACGATAAAAATATAATCAAACTCAGAAAGGGCATGCCCTTCCTCTGCAACCTCTCCTCTGTGAAATCACCTCATTGCCTCTGTGATAAAATATTAATTAAACACAGAAAGGGCTTGCCCTTTCACTACAACCTCGCCTCTGTGAAAACACCTCATTGCCTCTGTGATAAAATAAAATTGGTAGAGCCAGGGCATGCACTGACATACATACTCACAAGGCGGGCGGCCATCTGCCTCAGGCAGAGCATGCCCCTACGAGCTACGAATTGTTTTTCTACGGACGAATTCAATTCGTCCCTACAAGCACTCTGATAAATAAATAATCAAATACAGAAAGGGCATGCCCTTCCTCTGCAACCTCTCCTCTGTGAAAACACCTCTATACCTCTGTGATAAAAATTTATTGCATGGAGAAAGGGCATGCCCTTTCTCTAAGTATATCCTTCTTTAAAAATCATTTACAAAAAATCCCGGAAATCTTTGCGGCGATTCAGTTTTAAATCTTGCAGGACGGAG
>JBPCSZ010000004.1:0-54543 GCA_051006655.1 Chitinophagaceae bacterium | reverse complement strand
CGATAAAAATCGTCATTTTCTTCACGCTATTTTTCTCAGGCCGAACCGAGATTTATGTTGGTGTAACTGTTCGCAGTTCGCTGAACCTGCTTACTGTTTTTAATCGGAAGCGTTGTTTGATAAGATCCCCGGCACATGCAAGCGATCGAGGCAAACCACCACGTATTCGTAGCCTTTGCGTTGTTCAACAGGCAGGGCATAATAACGGCCTCGCACTATATCGAGCAATTGCCAATTCACAAATTTCTGTCCTTTGGGACGTTGGTAAATGGCAAATTGATAATCGATTTTTTTTGGATTGGAATAATCCCATTTCAGTCCGCCCGCATCGCGATTGAGCTCTACCGTAGGCGGTAATTCTTTAATTTCCAACCAACGCATGCGGGGCAATAAGGCAGGACGCGGATACAATTCCTTCATTTCGCCGTTGATATTGCACAAGTTCTTTTTGAAGGCATTGGCACTGTAAAAGGCGCTACCCTGCACGTTTTCAGTACTACGCACCAAGGCCACTTGCTCGTCCATTTCGTTGAAACTGCGCCAACACGCTTTTGGCGAAACCCCTACCTGATACAAACCGTGCCCCACATACACGTGTCGACCATAGGCGTGTTTGGCCCACCAATCAATCAGGGTGTTATAATCGGCGGCGCGGTGCCCACGTTCCCAATACAATTGGGGTAACACATAATCAATCCAACCTTTTTTGAGCCACAACAACACATCGGCATACAAATCGTCGTAGTTGGTTTGGCCGCCATTGGTGTGGCTCCCTTCGGGGTCTTTGCTGGCATTGCGCCACACGCCAAACGGACTAATCCCAAACTTCACCCAGGCTTTTTCTTTCTTGATTTCCGCACTCAAGTTTTCAATCAACACGTTTACATTATTGCGGCGCCAATCGTCCTTGCTAAGGCCCTTACCGTATTGCGCATAAGCGGCGGCATCCGGAAATTCTTGTCCGGCAATGCGGTACGGATAAAAATAATCGTCGAAATGCACGGCATCAATATCGTAGCGTTTTACCACATCGAGGACGACTTGCGTGAAGTAGGCTTGCACGGCGGGGAGTCCGGGATTGAAATACAATTTACCGCCATAGCGCACAAACCATTCGGGGTGCGTGCGGGTTGGGTGTTTAGCGCTGTTGGGGTTTTGCGCGGCATCCACCAAGGCGCGGTACGGATTAAACCAAGCGTGAAATTCGAGGCAACGTTTATGGCATTCCTCAATCATAAATTGAAGCGGGTCGTAATACGGAGTGGGCGGCACGCCTTGTTTCCCGCTGAGGTAGCGCGTCCAATCTTCAAAGGGCGAAGGAAAAAACGCATCGGCGGCGGGGCGAATTTGCACAATCACCGCGTTGAGTCCGTTGGCTTTTAACTGCGTTATGAGTTGAATAAACTCGGCTTGTTGTTGTTCAGCGGAAAGTCCTTTTTGCGAGGGCCAATCGATATTCCCAACAGTAGCAATCCAAGCCGCACGAAATTCGCGTTCGGGCGTTTGCGCGCGACCAGCAAAAACGCAGATAATACATGCAATGAAGAATAGGATTTTTTTCATGTTGGGCGAAGATAAGCACTTGTGTTTGTTTTTTGAAGCGCATCGGCATCGCTTTGTTCAGCACCCGTCTTGCTTTCCGCCGCTACGAGGTAGCCGGCTTCAATCAAGGCTATTTTTCATCGTCAGGAACTATTCTCAGCAGGTCCCCGCATATGTCTCCCGCCTCGGGGACTCTGCGGTCTTATCTGTCATATATTTAATAGTAGTATTCACACATAATTTAACTCAGAGTTGCGCATGTTATTTTTTCAAAGTTTATTTTGAAACTAGACAGACATCTAAATGGACATCAATATTATGCACTCATTTTATTTAATTTATTACAACAACTTCAACATCATGTTTCTTTGCTAAATCCTCCATAATAGTATCAGTTCTACCGCAGATGGCAACACACTTAATACTTCGTGGATTAAATTTCTCAATTAAGAATTTACTGAAGTATGCTTGCCCAAGCAAGTACATTCCAATTCTATCTTTCTTAGTCTGAATTACGATGACATCTTTTCCTGAAATGTCATAAAAGTTCTCTTTATGAATTTCTGTAGCTTCATTTAAAACAATAACACCATCAATCGGTCTTCTCCCTTGGTTTTCTGTACCACGAACGGCAAGGAATTCTTCAATCAAAAGACCGCCTGTTTGTTCCCAATATTTTCGAGTCCTCCATGTTTCATGCTTGCTCATAATTATCAATTTCGGTTTTAATGTTATTTTTCCAACGTTTAATTTCTGTAGATTTTAGTATGAATATCACTAATATCATGGCAAAATTACATTCTTGGCATCAGATGGTCGATGTTTCATTTAATTGCATTTTTACCACAACAGATACAGTTTCTTCACTTATTTATTTTGACATACAATACTTGCTTATCAACCAATCCTCTATTTTCTATGTTCTGCGAAGCGTCTTCGCTTCGCCGTGTTATGCTGTTGCGTTTCGCAACATTCAGGTTGGTGCCGTGTTCGTTGTTTTAGATTAATCAATATTGTTTTAGTCGCACCATGGTGCGCCTCTACGGGTTGGTGTTTATATTGAAGTTGGTGGGTGTAAAATTGGAACTTCTTAATTTAGATAAAAACAGCGAAGTATAAATAAATTCATTAGCTCTTCGGGATGTTCGGCTTTGCCGGCATCCCGAAGTTGAAATAAAGCCCGTTCTGTGAACGTATTTTTTTATTTATTGTTCGAGATGCGGCAAGCCTAACATCTCGAACAGCCCACGGATAGCATCTTATTATCGTAAAATCATGAGCATCCTAGTTCAGACAAAAAAAGCTGAAGAAAGAATCGAACGATGATCTGCCTCAGGCAGATAGCCCCGGCTGTAGCTAGGTGCCATGCCTCTGTTCTGCGAAGCGTCTTCGCTTCGCAGTTTTATGTTGTTGCGTTTCGCAACACGGCAATATGGCTAAAAGCCATAGCATAACACTACGAAGCGAAGACGCTTCGTAGAACCACAATAACCCATCTTATATTCCTGCCATCCTATGCATCCTAATTCAGACAAAAGAAAAGCTGATGATAGAATCAGCCGCCGAAAAATAGCCGTGATTGGAGCTAGGTGCCATGCACCGCGGAAAGCACGACGGGTGCTGAATAAAGCGATGCCGATGCGCTTCAAAAAATAGGCCCCGATAATCAAGCTATTACCGTGGGAAATTAATGCGGGGTTTGCACTACTTTCGTGAACAACAATTTTGGTATGCGTTTTTTATTTTCAAGCTTTTGCTTTTTGTTGATGGCAATGGGTGCATTGGGTCAACAACATCGTTCGCGTGGTGACTCGTATAAGGCAATACGCCAAATGCCCTCCCCCTTGGCCGGTATCCCCTTCCGCAATATTGGTCCAACCATTATGAGTGGCCGTGTTACCGATGTGGAAGTGAATCCGAAAAACACCCGCGAATTTTATGTGGCGTATGCCAGCGGTGGGGTGTGGCATACTACTAACAACGGACAATCATTCGAACCGATTTTTGACCGGGAAGCCGTGCATACCATTGGCGATATGGCCATGAATTGGGAAACGCATACCTTGTGGGTGGGCACCGGCGAAGTGAATTCGAGTCGCTCCTCGTATGCCGGGAATGGTATTTACTCTTCGCGCGATACGGGCAAAACGTGGACGCATCTTGGCCTGGATGAAAGTCACCACATTGGCCGCATTGTATTGCATCCTACTCATTCGAACATTGCTTGGGTGGCTGTCCTCGGTCATTTATATACGCCCAACAAGGAACGTGGTATTTATAAAACTATCGATGGCGGAAAAACGTGGCAACAAACCTTGTATGTGAATGATACTACCGGTTGTGTAGATCTCGCGATTGATCCGAATAATTCGGATATACTGTATGCTTCGGCTTGGACGCGCACACGAAGCGCTTGGAATTTTAACGGCAACGGAGAACACAGCGGGATTTATAAAAGCACCGATGGCGGAAATAGTTTTACATTAATTACCGATGGTAGCAATGGCTTTCCGCACAACAAAGGTATTGGCCGTATTGGCATTAGTATTTGTGCCTCGCAACCCAAGGTGCTGTACGCCCTACTCGACAATCAAAATAACCAAGCGGAAAAAGTAGATGACGAAAAGAAACTCAATGCCAAAGACCTGTTGAATATGAGCAAGGACGATTTTTTGGCCTTGAGTAAAGAAAAACTACAAGCTTACCTTGAGCGCAATGGCTATCCGGAAAAATACACCTACGATAGTTTGATGAAGGCGGTAAAAAACAATGTGTTTTCTGTGGCCGATATTGCCGAATGGAAATTGGCCGATGCCGATGCTAATTTGTACAATACCCCTGTTATTGGCGCTGAACTTTACCGTAGCGAGGATGCCGGAAAATCGTGGCAGAAAACCCACAACAAACATTTAGAAGGTGTGTATTTTACCTATGGTTATTACTTTGGCACCGTGAGTGTTTCGCCGGTGAATGCCAACACCGTTTTTATTGCCGGCTACCCTTTGTTGCGGAGCGATGATGGCGGAAAAACATTTCGGGGTATAGACGGTGAAAATTGTCACCCCGATTATCATCGAATTTGGATAGACCCAAGCAACGACAACCATTTAATTACCGGCAACGATGGCGGTATTAATATTTCGTACGATGGCGGGGCGCATTGGATTAAAGCGAATAATCCGGCGGTTGGCCAATTTTATGCCATTCAAGTAGATGAAGACAAACCGTATAATGTTTACGGTGGCTTGCAGGATAATGGCACGTGGACGGCCTCGAGCCAAACCACGGAAAATACGGCCTGGCATCAGGAAGGCAATTATCCGTACAAAAATATTGGTGGTGGCGATGGGATGCAAGTGCAAGTAGACAGTCGAGATAATGCCACGGTTTATGCGGGGTATCAGTTTGGCAATTATTACCGCTTAAATAAAAACTCCGGCAACATGGAAGGCATTGATGTGGTGCACGACATTGGTAAAAAGCCCTATCGCTTTAATTGGCAAACCCCCATTTTATTGAGCAAGCACCACGAAGATATTTTTTATATCGGTTCGAATCGGGTACACCGTTCCTTGCATCAGGGAAATAAAATGGAAGCTGTGAGCGACGACTTAACCGCGCATCAACACAAAGGCAATATTCCGTATGCTACGCTAACAACCTTGAGTGAGAGTCCAACTAAATTTGGCTTACTCTATACCGGCTCCGACGACGGATTAATTTATTGCAGTAAAGATGTGGGTACCACGTGGACGAATATCTCGGAGGGCTTACCGCAACACTTGTGGGTGAGTCGCGTATTGGCCAGTATGCACCACGAAGAACGGGTATATGCTACCTTGAACGGTTATCGAAACGATGATTTTACGGCGTATGTTTTTGTGAGTAACGATTATGGTGCGCATTGGAAACAACTTGGCAAAAATTTGCCCTTGGAACCCGTGAATGTTATTCGGGAAGATCCAAAAAATGAACAGATTGTATATATAGGCACCGACAATGGATTGTACGTTTCCTTCGATGCGGGAGAAACCGTAATACCTTGGCAAGGTTCGCTACCCCGCGTGGCCATTCACGATATGGTGATACAAGTCCGCGAAAACGAATTGGTATTGGGCACACACGGCCGTTCCATTTATATTGCGAAGTTGGATAGAGTGCAGGCGTATCAACGGGTAAAAGACAGTGCGCTTGTATTATTCGATTTACAGGAAGTGATGTATAATAAAAACTTGGGGCGTAGTGGTGCCATTTATGTACGTCCGGACTCAATGAATGTGGCAATTGATTATTTTGTGAAAGAAGGTGGCGCCTATACGATTCGGGTATTGAATGAAAAGGGCGTGGAATTGAATCGGATAGAGCATCGGGCGGTAGACGGTTTCAATACGGCGTATTATAATTTAAGCGTGGCATTGAATCGGCTAAGTACCATAAAACCCGCGCTAAAAAAAGCCGATGACGGCGCTTATTATTTATTGCCCGGAACATATTTCATTGAAGTGTTGAATGCAGAAGGAATGAAAGTTAAGAAACCCTTGATAATCAAAGAGCCAAAGAAAAAATAAGATTTGAAGCGCAACGGCGGAACTTTGTTCAGCACCCGTCCCGTCTTTCGCAGTGCATGGCACTTTGCTACAGCCGGGGCTATTTTTTCGGCGGCAGGAACATTGTTCAGCTATTCTTTTGTCTTTAATAAAATTTAGTGAAGTCAATTACGTTTGATTATTTTTTTTAACTCATTTAATTCATCAATTAAATCTTTAGTCTCTTTTATTACGTTTTTTTTATTTTTTATTTCACTCTGAATTTGCAACTCGACGAGTTTTCCGTATTTTTCAATAAGTTCTGCGATATAATTACTTGGATTATTTTCACTCCACTCAATGACTTTAAAATCCGAATAGAATGAACTATGGTTTTCAAATAGATATTTGAAAATATAATCATAATCCTCCCTCGAAAATAAAACGCTATCAGTTGCATAACATAGCCAACCTATGTAAGCTGGATCGAGCAAAAGAATCTCATTTATTGTTTTTCCTTTATGCTTGCCAAATTCTATTATATCGTTTAATGAGTTCATTTATTATTTTTATGTGAATGTATCAATTTTTCACATTTGATGCTACAAAATTGTGCGACTCCTCAGAATGTTGCAAACCCGTTCTGCGAAGCGTCTTCGCTTCGCAGTGTTATGTTGTTGCGTTTCGCAACACGGCGATATGGCTACAAGCCATAGCATAACGCTACGAAGCGAAGACGCTTCGTAGAACCCCAATAACCCATCTTATATTCCTGCCATCCTATGCATCCTAATTCAGACAAAAGAAAAGCCGATGAAAGAATCGAACGATGAAAAATAGCCGTGATTGGAGCAAGGTGCCATGCACCGCGGAAAGCACAACGGGTGCTGAAGAAAGGTGAAGGCGATGCGCTTCAAGAAATAGAAACGAGTGTGTGTAGGGGCGAATTGCATTCGCCCAATTGAGAAGTACCCAGTATACAGTGCCAGTAACAGTGCCAGTAAACAGTGAAAAATCAGTACGAGTGTTCGCGCTATGCGCTCGCAATTTTATTTACCCTGAATAGAAGTGCCAGTAACAGTGCCAGTAAACAGTGAAAAATCAGTGCTCGTGGTCGCGCTACGCGCTCGCACTCGCACTGATTTTTAGTGACCCCGGAAGGATTCGAACCTTCAACCGTCAGAACCGGAATCTGATATTCTATCCAATTGAACTACGGAGCCGGAAGGACGGCAAAGGTAAGGGAATTTCAGCGCCTTACCAACGGCTTGGCCTTGAAAAATGAAGGCTTGGGATATGGCGGGTTTGTGTTTATTTTGTTGGGCTTATGCGTCGTATATCTTCTTTATGGTGGCTCATTCCGGGCTTGTGGGCTATTGCGTTTAGCTTGAAAAGCTTGCGTGAACCGGACTTGTGGTGGCAAATTCGTACGGGACAACTCATATTGCAAGAGGGGCACGTGCCGGTAACCGATTCGTTTTCGTACACGCAGTTTGGCCAAGCTTGGATTAATATTAAATGGGGATTCGAAGTGGTGGCCGCTTTGTTGGCCGGCCTCTCGCCCGAATTGGTCTTGCTGTTGCAAACCGTGGTGAGTCTGCTCATGCTGTGGGTGCTGTCCCGTTTTTTACGCCTCATGAATTTACTCACAGCCCCGCTGTTTTTTGTGAGTGCCGCCCTCTTATTGTTTGGGTTGGAATACCGTATGACGGGCCGCCCTGAAATGGTGACGCATTTAATGGCTCTCAGTTTTTGGTATGTGTTGATGCGTTTCAGGAAAGACGCTTCGCGCCGGGTGTTTGTTTTAATACCCCTTCAAATTATATGGACGAATTTTCACGAAGCGTATGGGATGGGTCCAATTTTAGTGGGACTTTTTTTAGTAGGAACTTGGTGGGAAGAAAAACGAATTTCGCAAAACGTGAAAATATTATCGGGCGTTTGGTTGGGCACGGTATTGGCAATACTGGTTAATCCGCGCGGACTGACCTTATTAACCCGGCCATTGTCCATTTTTACGCAAGTGCAGGATAATAAATACACCACGGAATTGAGTGCGTTTTACTCGCCCGATTTTTGGCAAAAGGAATCCGTGGTGTTTGTGGTATTGGTTTTGGCCTTGGTGCTTATTTTAGTTCGACAAGGAAAAAATACGTTTCGGGAATGGATGCGCGATTGGGGAATGGGCTCCTTATTATTCGGCGCGGCTTGGTGTATATTGGGTTTGATGGCGTATCGGAATATGGTATTCCCCTATTTGTTTTTAACCATGTTGGTGGCGTGGGTATTATCACGTTGGTCGGGCATCAACCATATTAAACCCTTGCCTTTGATGTTGGTTGGAATGATTATTTACGGCTTGATTGTAAGCAATACGTATTACCGTTGGGTTGGTTCGCGCGATACCTATGGCTTGCAAGTGATGGGCAAGAATAATCCGATTGGGGCCGCCAATTATTTGGCTTCAAAAGGTTTGGACAAACAACACGGGATGGCCGATTATTTAAGTTCGTCGTATTTGTTGTGGCGCTTGCAACCATCGTTCAAAACCTATATTGATTTACGCGATTTGGATGTGTTTCCGCCAAGTAGTTTTTCGCATTATTTGCAGGTAATGAATAATACCGATTCGTTTCATGCGGAAGATGTAAAACAGCAATGGCGCTATGTGGTTTTGTACAGAAACAGTCACCCGAATTTACACGCCTATTTATACAACGATTCGGTGTATGCTTGTACTTATGTGGATCCGGTTTGTGCGGTGTACGAAAAAACCGATTCCTTCCAACGGGGCGATATTTTTTCCTTGCCGGCGGTGCAAGAACCTTCGGCTTTGGCTACGGGCATTAGCACTTTGTTCAATTGGGCGTATAAACCCTACGACCCGACAGAGGATAATATTGATTATACCGCGGCCGATTATTATTATCAGGTGGGCTTGCTATCGGCGGCAGAGAACCGTATCAATGCATGGCGGAATATCTATAGTAGTTCGGAAGCCGATTCCCTGTACCTTCGCATTCAACAATTAAAACAACACATCAAACCATAACAACCATGGCAAAAACTAAAACGCCTACCCGATTGATTGCCGATAGCGGTGCCACCAAAACCGATTGGTGTTTATTACAACAAGGCAAAAAAACGTTTAAAAGTACGCAAGGGTATCATCCGTTTTTTATGGATGAAACCGGCTTGCAAACTTTATTGCAAAAGGAGTTGAAGATTGATCCGCGGAAAGTGGCCGTGGATGAAATTTATTTTTATGGCACGGGACTGGCTTCGTTGGAAAGCAAGAAGCAGTTACAGAAAACACTGAAAGCATATTTCGGTGCTAAAAAAGTGGTGGTGGAATCGGATTTGTTGGGGGCCGCGATAGCGACTTGCGGAAACGAAAAAGGGATTGCGTGTATTTTAGGCACCGGCAGTAATACGGGTTTATATACCGGTAAAAAAATTGGATTTAAAACGCCGGCCTTGGGTTATGTGTTGGGCGATGAAGGCGGTGGTTCGTACATAGGGAAGAA
Source organism: Chitinophagaceae bacterium (assembly GCA_051006655.1). Lineage (GTDB taxonomy): Bacteria > Bacteroidota > Bacteroidia > Chitinophagales > Chitinophagaceae > OLB11. Next base: position 44,948 of record JBPCSZ010000004.1, on the reverse strand, counting down.
AGTATTGCAATATTATATGCACGGTATTTTCGATGCGGAATTGCATACGGCGTTTGAAACGATGTTTCCGTTTGCGCAACATGATATATTACAAGCGGTGTATCGAGAGGCCTTCCCGAATCGGTACTTGGCGCAGTTTGCACGCTTGGTGTTTGAGCACCGCGGACATTATATGATGGAGAATATTGCGGAGGATGCCTTGAATGATTTATTTATTAATCATTTATTACGTTACCCGAATATTCATAAAACCACGGTACATTTTTGTGGTTCGGTGGCGTGGCATTTACGCGATGTGTTGGAAGGATTGTGTGAGCAGTATGATATAACGATGGGTAAGGTAATGCAGAAGCCGATTAAAGGATTGGCGGCGTATTACGCGGATTAAACAGCCGGAACACGGATTAAGATGGGATTGAAGGATTGCACGGATTAGGCTAAAGCCTCCATTACTCGCATCGTTCAACTCGGTGAAAACACCTCCTTCCCTCTGTGATAAATAATTAAAAAACACCTTTTTTTTCCGCCAAATTCTCAGAAAGGAATTCTTCTATTGATTTTAAAAAACACTCCGTTCCACTTTTTTCTTGAAAAAAAAGTGGAGCAAAAATTCAAGGCTTTCGAAAAATAGCTAAAAATGCCAATTTTTATCGAAAATAAAAAAGCTATGCATCGGCATTAAAGCATTGGGCTTTGGTAAATAGAACCCAACGAAGAAACTCAATTCATCGGTTTAATTGTGTTTTTATTTCTGCCGATAAAAATCGTCATTTTCTTCACGCTATTTTTCTCGTGCCATCCTTAAATTGATGATTTTAAAATAAAAAAACGCTTGCCGACGAATCGACAAGCGTTTTTAATCTGTTTCAAAATTATTTGAACGCGTTGATGCCCGTTAAATCCATACCTGTAATAAGGAGGTGGATATCGTGCGTGCCTTCATAAGTCACTACGCTTTCAAGGTTCATCATGTGGCGCATAATGGAATATTCGCCGGTGATGCCCATACCGCCGTGCATTTGACGGGCTTCGCGGGCAATGTTCAAGGCTATTTCACAACTGTTGCGTTTGGCCATGGAAATTTGTGCCGGGGTGGCTTTACCTTCATTCATCAATACACCTAAACGCCAAACGAGTAATTGTCCTTTGGTGATTTCAGTAATCATTTCGGCCAATTTCTTTTGTTGCAATTGGAAACCGGCAATGGGCTTACCAAATTGTGAACGTTGTTTGGTATAACGCAAGGCGCTGTCGAAACAATCCATAGCGGCTCCTAAGGCGCCCCAAGCAATGCCGTAACGGGCTTTGCTCAAACAACCTAAAGGTCCTTTCAAGCCTTGTACATTCGGTAAAATATTTTCTTTCGGTACTTTCACATTATCGAATACGAGCTCGCCGGTGGTGCTGGCGCGTAAGCTCCATTTGCTGTGAATTTCAGGCGTAGTAAAACCTTCCATTCCGCGCTCTACAATTAAACCGCGAATGATGCCTTCTTCGTCTTTAGCCCAAACCACGGCCACTTGTGCGTGTGGCGAATTACTAATCCACATTTTAGCGCCGTTCAAAATAACGTGGTCGCCGGCATCTTTAATGTTGGTGGTCATACTGCCCGGATCGCTTCCGCTATCGGGTTCAGTTAAGCCAAAACAACCCAACCATTCGCCGCTGGCGAGTTTAGGTAAATATTTTTTGCGTTGTTCTTCGTTGCCATAGGCATAAATGGGGTACATCACCAAACTGCCTTGCACACTGGCGGTACTGCGCATACCACTGTCGCAACGTTCAATTTCCTGCATCATAATACCATAGGAAATATAGTCGAGTCCGCCCCCGCCATATTCGGTAGGTACGGTTGGACCGAACACGCCTAAGTCGCCCATTTGCGGCACCAAGTGCTTCGGAAATTCACAGTTTTGGGCCCAGGTTTCAATGTTTGGACTCACCTCTTTTTTGATCCAAGCGCGCACCATGTCGCGAATCATTTTGTGTTCCTCGGTCAGTAATTCGTCGAGGGCGTAATAATCGGGGTGTTGATATAAATCCTGCGCCATAATATGCTTCGTTTTATTGCGTGCAAATATAAGGCGAGAGGGGTATTTTACCTTGTATTCCCCTTCGAATTCATTGATAGGCTGTTGTAATAGGCTAAACGGCCTTCAATACCCGCTTATTCGGCCTCAAATTCATCAATAAAGAAGAAGGTTGGATTCCCTCGACCTTCGTGCCAGTCGGGCATAGCACCGAAATTGCGCACCACCATTTTGATATAACGAATGGGTGTTGTCGGTAATTGCTTCGTTTCAAAACGGGCTGTACTGACTGTTAAATTTTGCGAGGCATGCGTGGAGGGCACCTCTTCCAATAAAGTCCAAGTAACAGAATCGGTACTGCTATAATACTGCACCGCCTTCGGGTAAAATATCCACGCATTTTGGTCTTCCAAGAAATGTCCGGCCACCCGCTTTAATGTTTGTGGTTTTTCCAAGCGCATCACCATCGTTACGTCTTGTCCTTGGTAACCTTGCCAATCGCCGGCGCGCCAATTGAGTTTGCCATACACTCCATCCAACATACCTTGGGCACCCCCCGCATGGTAAGATCGGTTATACTCGTTCATCAAGGTAATGCTTCGGTCGGTACGTAAGCGGGTAAACGTGGCGGTTTGTGTTGGAGAAACTTGGTTCTTATAACGACTATAAAATTGTATCGTTGTATTTTGATTGACGCTAATTGGCTCGGCATATTGTTTTTCTTGCTCGCCATTGATGGTATAAAAAATAGCCGCTTCCGGTTGGGCTATCCCCATAGCCACCATCAACGAATCGGTAAACAAGGCCTTGCCTGAAACAATATATGGATTACAGGCCATAGTCACTTTATCGGCCGGGGCGCTTGAGTTTAATCCCGCTTTCCCATATTGCGAAGTCAATACAATATGGCTATCGTGTTTTAAGTTATCGGGCAACCAATACGCCGTTCTTTTCCCTTGTGCTACCTGTGTTGGCGAAGGCGCAACCAGGTTTGCACTTAAAAACACATCCGAATAAACGCGCACCGAATCGAACCTTGGCCATACATAAGCGCCCGTTGGATGCACGATGCGTTCATTGCGGAGCTGGTTTTCACTTCCCGGACAAATTGGATACCATCCCAACGCATTCAATACATACCAAGCACTCATTTGTCCGCAATCTTCATTTCCAATCAAGCCATCGGGCGCATTGGTATAAAATTCACGCGCAATTTTTTCGCGCAACGCCCTACTCTTTTCGGGCTTTCCTAAAGCATCGTATAAAAATACAATATGGTGACTCGGTTCATTCCCGTGGGCATATTGACCAATGAGTCCGGTAATATCCGCTTGCTCACGCCCTTCGGTTTGTGTTTTAGCCGCAAACAAGGCATCCAACTTTTTTTCGAAAGCGGCTTCGCCACCACTCAATTGAATTAAATTGGCCAAATGATGTGGCACGTAAAAACTATACTGCCAACTGTTGGCTTCGGTGAAATTATTATCTACCGTATAAGGCGAAAAAGGTTCATACAAAGCGCCATTTTTTCGAGCTCGCATAAAACCCGTTGTGGGGTCGTACACATTCATCCACGAATAACTGCGGCGATTATAATAGGCCGCATCGCTGTCTTTCCCCAAGGCCTTCGCCATTTGCGCAATACACCAATCGTTATACGCATACTCCAAGGTTTTACTCACACTTTCATGGGCATCGTCGGTGCGCACATAACCATAGCGATTATAACTTTCCAAGGCTTCCGCATCGGCGGCGCGTTTATACGCTTCCGGCTTTAAGGTTAAGTTCAAACCCGAACCGGTATAATCGGAATAATGCGTGGCAATTTTCGTCATAGCCTCATAGGCTTTTTCCGCATCAAAGCCACGAATGCCTCGCTTATAGGCATCCCAAATCACACTCACCACATGGTAGCCAATCATACAATTCGTTTCATTACTGCTTAATTCCCAAATGGGTAAACGGCCGCCTTCTTCGTATTGCCGAACAAAGGTTTGCATAAAATCGGCCGTGCGTTTTTGATCAATCCAAGTGAGTAATGGGTGCAAGCCGCGGTAGGTATCCCACAGACTAAACACCGTATAATAATCGAATTTTTTATCGGTGCTGTGAATCATATTATCCCTTCCGCGATAGCGACCATCCACATCGCTGGCCAGCGACGGATGAATCATACAATGGTACAAGGCCGTATAAAAAATAATATCCTCATTGCTCGAAATAGCCCGTCGTTTGGCATACCCGGCATCAGGTACTTTTCCGTTATGCTTAATTTTTCCCAGTTCGTTATCCCAAGCTTTTTCGCAGTCCGTAACATACCGATTAAAATCCCAATGCGGCATTTCGGTGCTTAAATTCAAGCGTGCCCCGGCTTCGTCTACTTGACTCAAGGCACAACGCACCATAAGCACATTCGAGGCATTCGCCTTCTTCTTAAACCGTATAATCATCTGATAGGCTTTACGCGTGTCGATAGCGCTGGTAAAACTGCCTCCCGGTTTAGGTTCGTAAAGAATCTCCTCAATCTGTTCCGAAAATTGCATTTCAAAATACACCCGTTGATCGCCGGCCCAAGCTTTCGAGAAGCGATACCCCCGAATGGTAGATAAATCAACTTGTTCAAAATAACTGTCCAACAATTCATCCCGATGTTTTAAATCCAACACCAAAAACTTCGGCGCATTATTCGGAAACGAATACCGATGCACCCCACCATGCAAGGTGGTAGTCAATTCAGCGGTCACTTTCGGGTCTTCTAAAAATACCGAATAATACCCCGCATGGGCCTTCTCGGTTTTATGCGAAAAACGCGAAGCGAATTGATAATTATTGGCCCGATCCGCTTTCGTAGTCGGCATCAATAAAATATCGCCATAATCGCTGCACCCCGTGCCACTCAAATGCGTATGCGAAAAACCATAAATCACCGAATCGGAATAATGATAGCCACCACAACCGTCCCAGCCGCTAAGGCGCGTATCCGGACTCAACTGCACGGCACCAAAGGGTCGCGTTGGACCGGGAAAGGTATGTCCATGCCCACCCGTCCCAATAAACGGATTCACCCGCTGATGCAAGGGTTTCACTTGTGCCGACGCCCCGAACACCAACATCAAAGGCAATAAAAAAGGAAATAATCGCATAAGAAGGTAAAAATAAGGGCTTTTTTCTTTTGGGGCTGTCAGCATCCGATTCTTTCATCAACTACTATCGGGCTGCTCCGGGCTCCGCTCCGCTTCGGCCCCGCATCTCCCGCACGTGCGGGATCGCGTGGCTAAACCCTGCACATCCCGCAGCCAATTATCGCAGGAAGCAGGTTCAGCAAAACTGTAAACAGGTTCAGCGAACAGCGAACAGGTTATACACCAACATCAACTCTAGTATCGGCCTGAGAAAAATCTCAAATTTCCCCTTCCCCGCTGAGTCTCCTGCAAGGGACTCAGCGGGGAAATTGTATTGACATAAATCTAGGCTCGGCCTGAGAAAAATAGCGTGAAGAAAATGACGATTTTTATCGTAGAAATAAAAACACAATTCATCCGATGAATAAAGCACAAGTGTTTGGTTCTATCTACGGAAGACGAGTAATGCGATGAAGATGCATAGCTTTTTTATTTCCGATAAAAATTGGCATTTTTAGCTATTTTTCGAAAGCCGAAGTTTTTTGCTCCACTTTTTTTAAAAAAAGTGGAACGAAATAAAAATATTGTTTTCTCCGCGGGCGGCCACGAGGGCACGCCCCTACGACCAACTATGATTTAAAATGAATTCTCAAAAGGGAATGAATCCATATTGTTTTTAATTTTCCATTTCCTCGTAGAGTTGTCAGCGGAAAATAAATATGAGAATTCGAAAAATCTAAATAGAGAAAATAAAGATATCGATTTACTACCTTTGTTTTATGCCTTTAAAAAACCCACCCGATTGGCCACAACACATCTACCGTCTCGTGCGCCAAATTCCGCCCGGCAAAGTCACCACCTATGGTATCTTAGCCGATAAAGTGGGTATACGCGCCACTTCGCGCATGGTGGGCTGGGCCATGAATGCTTCGCACAATCAAACACCACCTGTTCCGGCACACCGTGTAGTGAACCGCAACGGGGTGCTCACCGGCCGGCATCACTTTGCCACCCCTACCCTCATGCAAGAACTCCTCGAAGCCGAAGGCATTGCTATCGAGGATCATCAAATTCTGAACTTCGAATCTGTATTATATACGTTTTAATTTCCTTTATTATGCCCGGTATTAAATTAAATCCGAAGCCCCAAAAATTAGTCTTAAATCAATCGGCCATGATTGATGATTTCTTCGAAAACGTGGAAATGTTAAGCTTGCTTTCGGCCTATGAACCCTATCATTTGGCCTGGCATTTAAATCGAAGTTTCCCCGTCGATTTTGTGCGCGATGATACCCGCGATATTCAACATGGCGGACATACCTATATTGCCTATCGTTACATCGATGAAATTAATCATATTGAACATACCCTCTTTGCCACACGCAATAAAACCAATTATATTCTGCCCGAATTAAAGCGAATTGATTTTATTTGGATGATACAAGGGGGGCATTTAGTGGAGCATTTTATTCGCGATATTCCCGTTTTAATTAAAAAAATTAGCGGAGTAAGCGATTGCCGAAAAATTCTGCACGAAAACATCAGCAATCGCCATGTCTTTTTAGTGTAAAGATTCCCTGCATCCGTTTAAAAAAAGCGTTTTATATTAGCATCCAAATTCGTTGAATTATGTTGCGTATTACCTCAAGCTTGGCCGTTCTCGCCCTGTTTTTATTTAGTGCTTGCTCGAAAGACACGTCACCCAAAGCTTGTTTCGAATTCTCGAAATCGGTGGTGAAAGTAGGTGATACCGTATTCCTGTACAATTGCTCCGAAAATTATAGCCAATGTGTTTGGTATTTACCCAATGGCACCCAAAGCAACAAGCGCCACACACAAGTGGTCATGGGCTCTGCCGGCAATTACAGCGTAAAGCTCTTAATTGGCGATAATACCATGAAAGATACCAATTCGGTTTCTCGTTCCTATACCGTGCAATAGGCTTTTCGCTTGACACCCCGACCTCGATTTCGTCAATACATTCTTCCTTGGGTTGCCGCCTTGTGTTTGGCCTTAGGTTTATATATTGGTTTTTATTTCGGAAAGAAATCCCCACAAACTACCGAAACTTACGCCACGAACTCCCCTTCCTTATCGGCTATCTTGGCCTTATTGCCCGCATTTTATGTCGATTCTCTGTCCTCCGATTCCCTCGAATCCTTCGCCATTGAAGGCATCTTATCGCATTTAGACCCGCACACCGTCTATATACCCGCCCACGAATTACAGTCCATGAACGATGCCCTAAACGGCCAATTTTATGGCATGGGATTGGTGTATTATACCTGGCAAGACACCCTGCATATCAGTCACATTATACCGGGCAGTCCGGTAGCCAAAGCCGGACTCGAACCCGGCGATCAATTGCTTCGTATTGAAAACGATTGGCTGACGCATCCGGCCTCCGTTGATTCCATTCTCAAAAAACATTTAATTCGAGAAAAAGCCGAAACACGCTCGATGTTGGTTAAACATCCGGATGGTAAAACAGCAACCTATCGCATACTGCCCGAACTCATTGAACGAAGCACCCTCAATGCCGCGGTGATGCTCGATTCCACTTGCGGGTATATTGGTATTGAAACCTTTAGTGAACCCACCGCTTCCGAATTTCACGATGCCCTGATTTCGCTCAAGCAAGCCGGTATGAAACAACTCATCATCGACTTGCGTGGAAACCCCGGGGGCTATATGGATGCCGTAGCCCAAATTGCCGATGAATTGATAGGCGGTAAGGACACCTTATTTTATACCCGCTACCAACAAAAGCGCGAAGCCCTCATGGCGGAACAGCCAGGACTTTTTGAAACGGGTAAATTGGCCATCTTGATTGATGAAGAATCGGCTTCGGCCAGCGAAATTTTAGCCGGTATTGTGCAAGATTATGATCGGGGTATTGTAGTAGGCCGAACCAGTTTTGGAAAAGGCTTGGTACAAGAACAATTCGACTTACCCGCCATGGATGCCATTCGCATTACCACAGGGCGATATTATTTACCCAGCGGACGTTCCATTCAACGGAATTATAAACATATAGACCGTGCTACTTATTTTGAATCCTTACCCGACACGGCCTTGCTCACTAAAACCAAACCCTTTTATACCAAACGCCAAAAACGCGCGGTATACGGCGATCAAGGCATTATTCCCGATTATAGTATAGCCTACCCGGCACGCTTAGCAGAAATTCCTGAAAACTGGTTATACCGTAAGTGGTTTCAAACGTTTTATTTCCAGCAAAAAAAGAACCTACCCCAATTTAGTACCTTGATGCAAATGCAACAAGAAGCTGAAATTCCAAATTCCTGGTTGGCGCAATTGGAACAACAAGCCAAACAATATCCGAAACAAGAAGCCTCTTGGTATGTGCCGAATGCTGTATACAACCGCAATATGTTGCTGTCGGAATGGGCGTATATATTGTTTGGGCAAGCCGGACAAATTGCTTTTGCTCGTCCACATAACCTGCCTTTAGAAAAAGCCTATCAACTTTTAAAACAAGGGGCCACACTTCCTTCGAAATAATTCGAGTCTTTTAGCCAATGCCCCAAGGCAATAGTGTAAATTTGTACTCTTATTTCGTATTATGATTGTTCATACCTCAGAAGAAAAAAAGACTAAAGCCTTTGCGCAATTCATGGATCGTGAATACACATCCACCACCTTCCGCGACCATTTTCATTTCCCCAAGCACGGTAAAAAAGAAGCCATATATTTCTGCGGAAATTCATTAGGCTTACAACCCAAAGCCGCTAAAGATTTAATTAATCAAGAATTAAGCGATTGGGCTGAATACGGCGTAGAAGGACATTTTCAGGCCAAGCGTCCTTGGTTTAGTTATCATCATTTCTTCACGGAATCCTTAGCTAAAATTGTGGGGGCCAAACCCATTGAAGTGGTGGCCATGAATACCCTCACGGTGAACTTGCATTTGTTGATGTTGAGTTTTTATAAACCCACTAAACAACGTTACAAAATCATTATGGAAGCAGGCGCTTTCCCTTCCGATCAGTATGCGATGGAAACCCAAGTGCGCCTGCATGGTTTCGATCCGGAAAAAGCCATCATTGAATTGCATCCGCGCGAAGGTGAACATACCCTGCGCGACGAAGATATTGAAGCCACCATTAAAAAACATGGCAAGCAATTGGCCATGGTGATGATGGGTGGCGTGAATTATTATACCGGACAGTTTTTCAATATGAAAAAAATTACGGCATGGGGACATGAAGCCGGTGCCGTAGTGGGTTTCGATTTAGCCCATGCGGTGGGTAATGTAGCCCTTCAATTGAACAATTGGAACGTTGATTTTGCGTGTTGGTGTTCGTACAAATATTTAAATGCGGGCCCCGGAGCCGTTGGCGGAATTTACGTAAACGAAAAACATGCCAAAAATGCCAAGACCTTCCGTTTGGCGGGTTGGTGGGGACACGATGAGAAGACCCGCTTCAAAATGAAGAAGGGTTTCAAACCCATGAAGAGTGCCGAGAGTTGGCAAATGAGTAATGCTCAAGTATTTAATATGACGGCCTTACGGGCCTCCTTGGATATTTACGACCAAGCCGATACGGCGTCCTTACAACAAAAAAGTCGCGAATTAACCGCTTACGCCGAATTTTTATTGAAGCAAATCAAGCATTTGTCGTTCGAAATTATAACGCCATCCAATCCGGCGCAACGCGGTTGTCAATTATCTTTATTGTTCAAGAAAAATGGCCGCGCTGTATTTGATGCCTTAACGAAAGCCGGCATTATTGCCGATTGGCGTGAACCCAATGTCATTCGTATTGCACCTGTGCCTTTGTACAATACCTTCAGCGATGTGTGGGCCTTGTACAATACCTTAAACAAACTTAAATAAGTCAATATGCTTTCCTTGAAAAATGTGCAGACCGAAGTGGATGCCGCATACTTATACCAAGTATTGGCTGAACGCGAAAGTGATGCGGCTGTGGCGGCCATTTTTAAGGAAATGAGTGCGATTGAACAGGGGCATGCCTTTGCCTTTGCGAAAAAAAACAAATTAGAACCGCATCAATTACCTTCTCCGTCGTGGCGCGCCAGAACGCTCGATACGATTGGGAAAATAATGGGCAACGATTATATTTTGGGCGCCTTATTGGATACGGAAAAAAGTTTATCGAATGCTTTGGTATACGCCCGCAAGCAACAAGCCCAAGATGCCAATGTGAGCGATACGGCCCACGTACAAATTTTGCGGAATATCCTCAACCAACATGCCGAAGTAAGTGGTTCTCAATTGGCGCGTTTTGAAAAGCGGCATCGCTCGGTGGGTGGCAATGCATTACGTGCCGCGGTATTGGGTGGCAATGATGGTTTGGTATCGAACTTTAGTTTGGTAATGGGTGTAGCCGGAGCAACCCAAGGTGGCAATGAAGTTTTGTTGACGGGCTTAGCCGGTTTATTGGCCGGCGCACTTTCGATGGCGATGGGAGAATGGATTTCAGTAAAAAGTTCGCAAGAATTATACGAAAACCAAATGGCCTTGGAAATGGAAGAATTAGAAACCAATCCACAAGGTGAATTGCAAGAATTGGCTTTGATTTATAGAGCAAAAGGCATTCCGGCCGAACAAGCCCAAAGCATGGCCGTAGACGTATTGAAAAATAAAGAACAAGCGCATGCTTTATTGGTACGTGAAGAATTAGGCATTAATCCCGACGACTTACAAGGCTCTGCCATGGAAGCCGCTGTAACTTCCTTTTTATTGTTTGCGGTTGGAGCCATCATTCCGGTATTACCGTTCTTCTTTACTGGTGGATTTACGGGTATTTTATGGAGTGCCGTAGGCAGTGCCATTGGATTATTTATTATTGGTGCCGCCATCACCCTATTCACCGGTAAGAATGTGTGGTACTCCGGTTTCCGTCAAGTGATTTTTGGATTATTAGCCGCCGCAGTTACCTATGGCATTGGACGTTGGATTGGGGTATCGATTGCAGGATAGATGTAAAAACATCAATAATCTAAAACTATTTTGATCTGCTCACTTAATGCAGGAATTTTATTCATTAAAACATCCCAAACCAATGAATAATCTACCCCCATATAATCGTGAATTAAACGATCGCGCATGCCTGCCATATTTTTCCATTGAATGGTATGCCATTGAACTTTTATATCGGCAGGGATTTTCTTTGTAGCCTCTCCTATAATTTCTAAACTTCTAACTACGGCACGTTTCAATGTTTCATTATCTAGAAAATCATTTTTTTGTAAGCCTTGGCTAACAGACAATAAATAAACACATTCATCATAAATGTGTTTCAAATATTCTTTAGGTTCTTTATGCATAAATTACCTCCTTTAAAATGAACGGTCCAATATGTTTGCTTAAACCATTTTTGGTTACCACTTCTATTTTATTGTTTATAAAGCAACGCTCCAAAATATCGTAAACAGCCATGAAATTATCATAACTTTCTTTGGTTGAATCGAAAGCAATCAACAAATCAATATCACTATCCTCGGTTTGTTCATTTCGAGCATAGGAACCAAAAAGTCCAATATCAGAAACCCCCAATTGACGTAAGGCCGATTTACTTGCACGCAATTTCGATAGGATATTTTCTCTCGTTTGCATAAATCAAATATAAGGCTTTTTATTTTTTATGTTTTGGATGATGATTCAAGGAAATAGCATTGCCACAAATTTTGAATAAACATCCACCGCTAAATAAAGCGATGAAGCTAAACTAAATAGCCCCGGGTGCAGCGATACCCCGCAACCCGCATGCGACGTAGGAGCCATGCGGGAGAGGAGTATAAGCGAAACACGGGAAGACCGATGAAGCGTGCACCGACGATGCGCTTCAAAAAAAATGGCTGTTCGAAAACAGCCATTAAAATTTTAAAGAAATAAAAATTATTTGTTCATGGTAGCCAAGAATTCTTCGTTGCTCTTGGTGCCTTTCATTTGACTCAATATGAAGCTCATCGATTCTTCGGCGTTCATATCGCTCAAGTGGCGGCGAAGGATGTGTAATTTATTCATCACATCTTTGCCGTGCAATAAATCGTCGCGGCGGGTGGAAGACGACATGATATCGATGGCGGGATAAATGCGTTTATTAGCCAAACGACGATCGAGTTGTAATTCCATATTACCGGTTCCTTTGAATTCTTCGAAAATTACTTCGTCCATTTTAGAACCGGTATCAATTAAGGCGGTGGCCAAAATGGTGAGTGAACCACCGTGTTCAATTTTACGTGCGGCCCCAAAGAATTGTTTGGGTTTTTGCATGGCGTTGGCTTCAACCCCACCGCTCAATACTTTACCGGAAGCAGGAGCCACGGTATTGTGCGCGCGAGCGAGACGCGTGATACTATCCAACAAAATCACCACATCGTGTCCAACCTCTACCAAGCGTTTTGCTTTGTGCAAGGCCAAGGTGGAAACTTTCACGTGTTTTTCGGCGGGTTCATCGAAGGTAGACGAAATCACTTCTGCCTTCACACTGCGTTGCATGTCGGTAACTTCTTCCGGACGTTCATCGACCAACACAATCATCAAATAACATTCGGGGTGATTGGCGGCAATGGCGTTGGCCACTTCCTTCAACAACATGGTTTTACCCGTTTTGGGTTGCGCTACAATGAGTCCGCGTTGCCCTTTCCCGATGGGTGAAAATAAATCCATGATGCGGGTACTGAAATTCGATTGTGTGGTGCACAAGTTTAATTTCTGGTAAGGGAATAACGGCGTGAGGTAATCGAAAGGAACGCGATCGCGCACATCTTCGGGCGATTTACCATTTATGGTTGTAACTTTCAATAAGGCGAAATATTTTTCACCTTCTTTGGGTGGACGCACTGTTCCGGTAACGGTATCGCCAATTTTTAATCCGTACGATTTAATTTGTTGATGCGATACATATACATCGTCGGGAGAGCTTAAATAATCGTAATCGCTGGAGCGTAAGAAGCCATACCCTTCAGGCATGAGTTCCAATACGCCTTCCGTGTTTACTTGTCCATCGAATTCCAAATTTAATTTAGGAATGCGTTTTTCAGGAAGCGGTGCAGGCGTTGGTGCCGGTGCGCCGTTATTGGCATTCATTGGAGGACGCCCTTCGGGACGCGCTTCATTATTATTGTTGAAAGGACGTTGTTGTTCGCGAAATTTGGCTTGTCCGTAATTATTATTCGGCGGCATGCCTTCCGTGCGTGGTTCTTGACGCATGTCGGTACGAGGCTCTGCGCGTTGTTCATTACGTGGCTCGTTACGCTGTTCATGGCGTGGTTCATGGCGTGGTTCATTCCGAAACTCCGAACGATTTTCTTGACGATTTTCTTGGCGATTGTCGGGACGATTGTCGCGTCGTGGTTCAGGACGATTTTGTGGACGAACAGGTGCGGGCGTTTGTTGTTGCAAACTCATTTCAAAGAGTTTGTCCAACGAATTTAAATCATCGGTACTCACATGTTTTTTCACCGGCATTTCAGCAGGTGCTTTTTGTGCAGCTTTTACCACCAAGGCTTCCGGCTGAATATCCGTACTAGGTGTTTCATTATTATTTTCTTCGTTCGATTTATTTTTAACTCCGGGTTTGCGACCACGTTTGGGTTTTTCAGCGGACTCAGTATTGGATGTTTCTGCTACAATTTCATCCTTTTTTGTAACCGCTTCGGTATTGGCTTCTACCGCCGATTTGGGTTTACGTCCACGTTTAGGTTTATTATCATCTTGTGGCAGAATTGCTTGCGCATCGAGAATTTTATAAATGATGTCTTGCTTTTCTAAATCCTTCGCGAGTTTCAACGATAATTTTTTAGCAATATCTTGTAACTCCGGAACGATCATATCGTTCAATTGTTTAATGTCGTAATTCATAAATGTAAATAGTCGTATGTCGTAAAGACGAACACGTGGTTCAAATGAAATTTCGTAGAAAATTGAGGGTTAAAATTCAGGGTGGCTGTTGCCGGGAGATGTTCCTGAATTCTTAATTCGAAAGCAAGATTACAACCAAGATTCCAATTGAAAAAATTTAATTTTTTATACGCGAGCGAAATTGCTCATCGGTCAAAGCGTATAAAAACGCTTCTAATTCTTGTTTTTCTGTTTCGGTTAAATTCAATTGACGCGGCAAAATGGTATCGCGTAAAATGGCACCGGGCACTACTTTATCGGGTTCATTGTAATAATCAATTACTTCGCGCAAGGTTTTAAATCGACCATTGTGCATATATGGGGCGGTTACCGCTACATTCCGTAAGCCGGGCACTTTAAACTTCCCAATATCCAGTTTGTTTTTTGTTACAATATAACGACCACTGTCATTCCATGTTTGTCCATCGAACAAGCCAATATTGCGAAATTCATCGCCGGTAAAATCGGGCGTGAAATGACAATCGAAACAACGGGTGCGGGCCGACATGAACAAGGTTCGTCCACGCAATTGTTCTTCGGTCATGCCATTGGGCAAATCGTTCAACCAACGGTCGTTGGGTGTATCGAAGGTTTCTAAACTACGTTGAAAGGCGGCCAAGGCCTTGACGATGCGTATACTATCAGGCAATTGCCGATACACTTGCCAAAACAATTTCCGATAGCCATCGTGATTACGAACTCGTAATACCGCTTGTTTAAATGGCAAATTCATTTCCACGGGATTACTCACGGGCCGCGAGGCTTGGGCTTCTAAGGTAGCCGCGCGGCCATCCCAAAAATAATGATCGCGCATGGCCACATTCATGGCCGAGGGAGTATTACGTGTTCCTCGTTTGCCGCCCACCCCAACACTGAAAGCACTGGTATCGGCAAAGGCAAATTCAGGTTTGTGACAGGATGCACAAGAAATTGTTTGGTCTAAAGAAAGAATCGGATCGTGAAATAATTTTTCGCCCAATTGCACGGCGGTGATATTTTTTTTCTTGCCGGATTGTTTAAACCCCACTAAAAAAATAAGCATAACGCTAATTCCGACAATGATTGAAAATCGCACCCTGCAAAGTTACGCCGATGCCCTATTTTTGACAAGTTTTAACTTATGACATCTGAACGAAAAGCGCGCATTGCTTCGGTATTGGAACATCGGCAACCCGATATTACCGTCGTGCTCGACAATGTGCACGACCCACGAAACATTGCCGCCGTTTTACGCACCTGCGATGCCGTGGGCATTCATGAAATTTTTGTGCTCACCGACCGCGAACCTCGCACCAAACAATATAATTTTCATGCCGGTATGGGCGCCATGAAATGGGTTCAAGTGCACAGCTTCAATGAACTCGATGCCTGTGTTACTGCCGTGAAAGCCAAATACCCTACCTTGTTGGGCGCTTATTTAGACACTACAGCCAAGCCCTTGTATGCCTTGGAACTAACCCAACCCATTGCCTTGGTATTTGGCAATGAACGTCATGGTATTAGCGAAGCCATGCTACAACATTGCTCGGGGCATTTCATTATACCGCAATATGGCATGGTAGAATCTTTGAATATTTCGGTGGCCTGTGCCGTGAGTTTATATGAAGCCTTACGTCAAAAACAACTAGCAGGGCATTACCAAAATTCCCGCTTAAGCCTCTCGGAGCAAGATGCCCTTTTACAGCAATGGGATGAATTGCGTTTTCGCGAAGCCGATTAATTCTTTTTCAAAAAAATAAATGCTTCACGCATTTTCTCTCAAAATTGATGTTATATTTGCACCCCAAACACGGAGATTGTAGCTCAGCTGGTTAGAGCATCGGATTGTGGTTCCGAGGGTCGGGGGTTCGAACCCCCTCATTCTCCCAGAAAAAAAGTCCTTCATTACGAAGGACTTTTTTTTATTGACTTATTTCTAATTAATACTTGGCAAACAGTTTGGTGTATTGTCGGCCATCGGCTAAAACACGGGCCGAATAGGTGCCTGGTTTTAAACAACGAATATCCATGCGATAGCTTTTGGCTTCAGGGGAAATACGTTGTACCATTTTTCCCGATAAATCTAAAATTTCAATATGCTCCATGGCCTGATTCGGCATTTCCAATACCAATTCATCGCGGGCAGGATTCGGAAATACTTGAACATTCAAGGCATTCACGTCAGCCACCGCGGCCGGGAAATCAACCACCCGTACAATGCCTCGGTAAGGCGCATAATTTTGCAGGGTACCGGTTACAAACAAGGTATCGGTCAAACTCGTTAACGGCGGGAAATTCAATTGAACAATACCACCCGATGTATATCCTGAGGCTAAATATTTTCCTTGATAATACAAACCAACTCGGGTTCCTTCCAATAACGACGAAACACTATACCATGTTGCCAAACGCCCAATGGTGGCGGTATGCGAACAATTCAATGGACCATTATTGCGAGTACGCACTTCTAAATTGGGGTCTCCAAAAATGTTCCAAGTATCGGTAATTTCATTGCCACCATTCGGGTCAATTAAGGTATCGTTATAATGGTCGTTCACACTCATACAAGCATCCATGGCCATAGCCCCAAAAATGGTTTTCTTATTCCCCGGATAATTGCCCCGAAGTATCGCATTAAACTCATCTTGCCCCTGCATGGGTGGATCCCAACTTTGCAAAATCGTACTCATCATGGTTGCCGCAGCCCCTTTGGGTTGGGCCGGTGTACCGGCACGCAATAAAGCTTCCGCCAAACAATAATCGTTGGCGAAATTACCATTTAAACAAGCGGTTACTACCATCACAGGCCAGGCCGTGGTATTGGTCAAAGCAGGCACATCGCTAATACCAAAACCACTGGTGGTCATATTCGTGGTTGAACCATGTCCACAATAATTCACCAACCCTACCCCATTATTCATGGCATCCACCACCCCGGCCGACACCGGATTTCCCGAGGCATCGTTTCCGCCTTGCGAGCCATCGTACAATTCAATTTTACTGAGGTAATGGTATTGACTCATATTCGTATCGCAAATACCCCGAATATGTTCATAGTCCATTTGCATATCATCGCCCGGACCTTGATTACTGGCTATACCCAACTGATTCCGCATCCACGTGGTATTGGGTGTAGCATCTTGTTCGTACAACAAAGTACGGTTTACCTGAGTAGCAATTTGTTCGGTATTGGTACCCGAAAAACGACCTATTATTAAATCGGGATAATGGTCGTTGCCAACCTGATAAGCATACGCATTATCTGAAGGACCTAACAAAGCCGGGAACATGCTATAATCGGCATTGCGGGTAGGCATTTGTTGATGATCGCCTACCAAAAGCACATAGGCAATTTGTTTTTGAATATAATATTGTGTAATCAACTGAAACAAGGTGGTATCGTTAAAAGGACCACTCAAGGTATCGGTATTCACCACAAAAGTTTCAAATCCTTTCTGCGATTTCCAATCCACATAAGGTTTCACCGCCGATAGAAACTGTCCGGGCGATAACACCAAAATAGAACCCGTTTGCGTTAAAGGCGTATAATTGGAACTGCTGGTTTTATAATTTATGAATCGTTGTTCGTAAATGCCATCGAAGGCATCGGCAATTGCTGAAGGACGGGATGAAGTAGCTTGCGTTACATCGCGGTCGGAATAATCGAGACGCAAACGAAAACGATGATACACCCGCAAGGTTTTACTCACCGGATTGTACTGCACCGGGAAAACATGAATGGTTTGTCCACGAAAATCGCGCACCATAAACGGCGTATTGGCTTGCGCTACTTGAGCCGGATAAAACGCATTTTTCTGATATACCTCCCCTAACACATAAGGCACCTCGGTCGGATTTTGATTGCGGTATAATTTCCCTTTCGAGGGTGCCACCCGAATATTCGGGATATCGGTGTATTCACTTTCAACGACGCTAAGCTTTGAACCCTTTTCGCTTGGAATAATTAAAGAGAACGCCAAACGAGGTAAATCGGGGGCTCCTTGTTTTAAAAGCGAAGTACCTTGATCGACCTGAATGATTTGTAGTGTGCCGAACGGCGTTTGCACCGATTGGGAACGTAAATCGCCCACCACCACGTCAATTAAAGCATATTCAGGTTTATCGTCGATAATAGTAAAGGTCGATTTTCGTTGAGCCTCAACCATGTGCGACAACAAGAGCATAAAAAAGAAAGAAAATAGGCGTTTCATAATTGTTCTTGATTGCGAATAGTAAAATTAAGACGTAATCTCCGCTCATTGCGTTAATTTTGCCTCATTCATCACAATTATTAACTATCGTTCATCGATAATTATTGTGTACCTCGGGGTGTTTTGTTGGCTTCAACAAATCTGAGATAAAACCCGTGAACCTGGAACAGGTAATGCTGTTTAGGAAAGGTAAGCGAACAATTCCCTTGTTTCTTGCCTGTTTGTGCGCTTAACCCGTTAGCCCATGTTGGGCTTGCGTTAAAACTATAGGTATGAAAAAAAATAAAGGCATCATCGGTTTATTCGCCGGTTTACTTTTGAGCAGTTTTGTGCAAAACGCTTCGGCACAAATAACCAAGCCCATCGAGCCCATTCTCCGACGCGATACCCTGCGCCAAATCAATCTCCCCGATATCATCACCATCTCACGACGAATTGGCGATATTGAACCCACCCGTACCATCGACAAGAAAACCTTACAGCGACTTAATCAGGCGCAAGATTTGCCTATGATGCTTAATACTTTGTCGTCGGTGGTGGCCAATTCCGATGCCGGCACAGGAACAGGGTATACCGCCCTCCGCATTCGCGGTACCGACCTCACCCGCATTCAAGTTACCATGAATGGTATTCCCGTGAATGACCCCGAAAGTCACTATACCTTTTTTGTCAACACCCCCGACCTTGTTTCCTCGGCCCAATCGGTGCAAATCACCAAAGGCGTAGGCACCTCTAAATCAGGCTCCGGAAACCTGGGTGCCGGCATTGCTATTAATACCCTCGATGTGAACGATAACGAGGCCGGCTTCCGTTATCAAACCGATTTCGGTTCATTCAATACCTTCCGCAATAGCATTCGGGCTACCACAGGTCTCATCAACAATCGCTTCACCGCCACCGTGCGCGCCTCCTCCATTATCTCCGACGGTTATATTGCCCGCTCCGGGGCCGATTTAAAATCGGTGCAAGCCACCGCGAAATACATCTTCAAACCGGGTACCCAATGGGTGGTGAATTATATGCGTGGGCGCGAAAAAACCGGACAAGCCTGGAATGGTGTTTCGCAAGAACAAATGGGCATCGACCGCCGTTACAATGAACTTGGACTCAAAGCCGATGGGACTTTTTACAATAATCAAACCGATAATTACGGACAAGATTACTACCAATCTTTTTTCACCCATAAACTCCACGAACGTTTTTACACGGGCTTCGATTTGTTTTATACCCGCGGTAAAGGCTATTATGAAGAATACAAAACCGGACAAGCCTTCTCGAAATATGGTTTGAACAATTTCATTCAAGGGGGAGATACCCTAACACAAGCCGATTTAATTCGGCAACTCTGGCTCAACAATCATTTTTATGGTGGGCGTGTTTACCTTACCTATCAAGGCCGTCAACTCGATGCGGGTATTTACCTCAACGCCAACCAATACGACGCCAAACATTATGGCGATATTATTTGGGCCCAATATGGTATTCCCGATCATTACCGTTGGTATAATTTAACCGCGCATAAAAAAGAAGCCAATGTTTACGGCATGCTCGATTGGCGATTCAAACCGGGATGGAGCTGGTTCAGCGATTGGCAAATTCGCCACATACAATACGATATCAATGGCTTCCGCGATAACCCGCAAATTCAACATCAACTGAATTGGACTTTTTTCAATCCAAAAACCAAACTCAGTTACGAACAAGGTCCACACCAAATTTCTTGGGTAGCCGGCATTGTAAGCAAAGAACCCAACCGCAACGATGTGGAAGCCAATGCCTCCCAATTGCCTCGCCCCGAACGCTTGTACAATACCGAACTCAATTATGTGTACGAAACCAAACGTTGGCGCTTGTTCTCTACGGCCTTCTTGATGTATTACAAAGACCAACTTATTTTAACCGGACAAATTAACGATGTGGGCGCTTATACCCGCACCAATGTACCAAAAAGTTACCGTTACGGACTGGAAGAAGAAGTGCAATTCAAATGGCAAGAACGCGGTATTGATGTGGCTTTGAACGTGGCATTGTCGCAAAATAAAATTCCCAATTTCACCGAATACATCGACGATTATGATGCCGGTGGACAACATACCATTGAACATAAAAATACCACAATCGCCTTCTCGCCCACCTGGGTAATGGGTGGACGCATCAGTGTGAATGCCGGCGGTGTTTTGCGCTTACCCAAATCGTCGGTTTGGCACCGCGCCGCCATCGATGTATTGCCTAAGTATGTGAGTCGCCAATACCTCGACAATACGGAGAACATCAACCGTTCCATTGCAGGCTTCACCAGCTTCGATGCCTTGGCGCATTGGCAACAAAAAATAGGCACCTGTCAACTGCAATTCCGATTGGGCGTTTACAATATCTTCAATGCGCTCTACGCCAACAACGGCTATACCTTCAGTTATATTTACAACCAACAAACCACCACGGCCAATTATTTTTATCCGCAAGCCGGCCGCCGTTGGATGATGGGGGTGAGTTCCCAATTTTAATCTTTTTGGGGCTGTCGGCGAAGGGGCTTTTCCGAGCAACTATCAGGCTACTCCGGGCTTCGCTGCGCTACGGTGTAAGCCAATGGGCGATGCATTCGGCATCGCCCATTGGCTTACACGTTCCCTGCGTATCCTGCAGCCTTTCAGCGGAATCCCTTCATTCAGCCAACAACCAAACATCGCTGAGGAAAGAAACAGACGATGCAAAAATAGCCCCGGCTGTAGCTAGGTGCCATGCACCGCGAAAGACGGGACGACCGCCGAAGCCCGCACACCGCTGCGCTTCAAAGGACACTTTATGCACTATCAACAATGTAAATTGCCCATGCGCCGATGTGGCCTAATTTTGCATTCAAATTGTTTCGTGTGAAAAAGATCTTATTGACCGGATTGTTTATTATAATTTCGATGAGTGTTTGGGCCCAACAAGCCTTGATTCGTGGTACCGTAAAAGATGCTATTAGCAATGCACCCCTCGAGTTTGCCGTATTGAATGTGCAACAAACAAGTCTTGGAGCTAAAACCGATTCGAACGGGCGTTTTGAAATTAAACTGCCCAAAGCCGGCTTGTACAATATTGAGGTATCGTACTTGGGCTATAAGAAAAAAACCATTTATGAAATTGCGGTGGATATTGCCAAGCCCACCCTCTTGGATATTCAATTGGAAAAAATTGAGCGCGATGTAAAAGAAGTGACCATTAAAGGTCGTAAAGATAAAACCGAGGAGAGTCCACTGTCGTTGCGTTCCATTGGCGTGAACGAAATTCAACGCAATCCCGGTGGAAACCGCGATATCAGTAAAGTAATACAAAGCTTGCCGGGCGTAGGTTCCAGCGTGGGCTTCCGCAACGATATTATTATTCGTGGTGGTGGTCCGGCCGAAAACCGTTACTACCTCGACGGCATGGAAATTCCGAATTTAAACCACTTTGCTACGCAAGGCGCCAATGGTGGACCCGTTGGAATTTTGAATGTTGATTTTATTCAAGACGTGGGTTACTATGCCGGTTCCTTCCCGGCCAACCGCGGGAATATGTTGAGTTCCTTGTTTGAATTTAAAATGAAAAATCCACGTACCGATGCGTGGCATGGTGCCTTCACCTTAGGCACTAGCGATATTGGGATTCGTGCCGAAGGCCCTGTGAATGAAAAGAGTGCCTTGATGGTGAGCATCCGTCGCTCGTATTTGCAATTATTGTTTAAAGGCATTGGTTTGCCGTTCTTGCCCACGTACAACGATATGCAAATCAAATACAAATATCAAATTAATAAGAAGAATGAAATTTCGTATTTGATGTTGGGTGCCTACGATGTATCGAAATTGAATTTAGCCGAAAACGAAACCGATGAACAGAAATATATTTTAGGGTATTTGCCTGAACAAAATCAGTGGAGTTATGTAAATGGTATTGTGTACAAACACTATAAAACCAATAGTTTCCAAACGGTGGTATTGAGTCGCAATATGTTGAACAACCGCTTTTTGAAATACCGCAATAACGATGAATTGCAAGGTAAAATTTGGGATTATAACAGCGATGAAATTGAAAATAAATTACGCGTAGAAAATACCATTCGTAAAGACGCATGGAAAATCAATTATGGTGCCGGGGCGGAGTATGTAAAATATGGCAACTCGAATTACAATCAAATTGCCTTGCCGAATGGCACTAACCAAATCATCGATTTCAAATCGAATATCGATTTCTTTAAGTATGGTGTATTTGGGCAAGTGAGTCGCACCCTATTGAACGAAGATTTAACCGTGAGTGTGGGTACGCGTTTTGATGGAAATACCTATGCCAAAACCATGAACAATTTGTTCAAGCAATATTCGCCGCGCGCTTCGGTATCGTACCGCTTGAATGAGCGCATTAACTTGAATGCGAATACGGGCATCTATCATCAATTGCCTACGTATACCATGTTGGGGTATCGCGATGCGAACGGCACCTATGTAAACCGCGAGAATAATTTGCGTTATATCAAGAACACCCATTATGTAGCCGGTGTGGAATACAATACCAAGAAGAATTCGCGCTTTACGGTAGAAGGGTTTTACAAGCGTTATCGTTTCTATCCGCAAAGTGTAGTGCGTGGTTTATCGTTGGCCAACGAAGGGGGCGACTTTGGCGTTGTGGGCAATGAAGCTGTTACCTCCGCCTCGCGGGGTCGTTCGTATGGGGTAGAATTATTTGCGCAACAAAAATTATATAAAGGCTTCTATGGTATTGCCGCAGTAACCTTGTTCCGCAGTGAATTCACCAATGGTAATAGCACAAATTATATTGCCAGTTCGTGGGATCAACGCATGATTGTGAATTTAACGGCTGGTAAAAAATTAAAACGCAATTGGGAATTGGGGGCTAAGTTCCGCTTTACGGGTGGTCGTCCGTACACACCGTACGACACCTTGTTGAGTTCGTATGTGAATGTTTGGGATGTAACCCAAATGGGCTTATTGGATGTGAGTCGAATTAACGGACAACGTTTACCGGTAAATCATCAATTGGATTTCCGTATCGACAAGAAATTCTTTTTCAAGCAATGGAATTTGAATTTGTATTTAGACATTCAAAATGCCTATGGTTTCAAAGCCACCTTACCGAGTAATTTGATTTTGGTGCGCGATGCATCGGGACAAGGGCTTGTTGTTCCGGGTTCAAATCCGGCGCGTTATCAAACCCGTTTCTTGAACAACCAGAGTGGCACCGTATTACCTACCTTGGGTATTATTATTGAATATTAAAACATGACGGCGGAACAACTCATAGACCGGTTCAATTTATTGCCTCATCCGGAAGGCGGCTATTACCGCGAAACGTATCGGGCTGAGCTTCAAATACCCGGTTCGGAACTTGGAACGATTCGTGCTGTTTCTACCGGTATTTATTTTATGTTGACGGCGGGGAATTTCTCGGCCTTGCATCGCATTAAAAGCGATGAGATGTGGCATTTTTATGGCGGTGATGCCATTGATATTGTGGAGCTAACGCCCGAAGGCCAATGGATTAATACACGTTTAGGTAACGATATTAATGCTGGTGAATTACCGCAATATGTAGTAAAAGCAGGGCATTGGTTTGGAAGTTGTGTGAGCAACAATAAGCCCTTTGGATTAGTGGGTTGTACGGTAGCACCGGGTTTCGATTTTGCCGATTTTGAATTAGCCAATCGGACTGAATTGCAGCATGCTTTTCCGGCCCATGCTTCAGCCATTGAAATGTGGACGCGCTAATTTATTTCTTACGGCGACTTAATAAATAAATAGACAGAAAGGAAACAAACACGGTGCCTATAAAAATGCCGAACCATTTCCAATGTTTGGCACTTTCAGCCGATTGCTTTTGTACTTCTAATTTATTGAGCAAGTCTAATTTATCTTTATTTGTTTGCTCCATAAGTTTCATGGATTCTTTCGATTCATTAATTTTAATGGAATCGGCAATTACATTGTAGGCTTGTTGTGCGAGCAATGCTTCTTTATATTGTTTAGTTTCGGTATAAATCTCAATCTTACGTTTAACCATCTCTTTTTTTAGTGTAATGGCTTTCAATGAATCGCACCATGCAAGGGCATCATCTAAATAACGTATAGCCTCTTTCACATTACCTCGTTCATAGGCAATATCGCCATAAGAATATAATACCCTAGGAATGCCTTGAGATATACTATTTTCAATGCATAATTGTTCTACTGTTTTAAAAATCAAAAAAGCACTATCCAATTGGCCGCGGTCTTTATAAATATTCGCCAAATTAAATTTGCCTTTAATATAATGTTTTAAAATATCATTATCGCCATTGGGTTTAGGCATACTGGTATAATAATAAATGGCAGAATCCGGTTTTGTGTATCGATAAATAATGCCCATATTATTTGAAATACTGGCAATGCCCACAAAATCGTTCAATTTCAATTTAATGGCTAAGGCCTTCAAATAATACTCTTTTGCTTTTTCATTATTTTCAAGGTCGATGTATAAATTACCAATATTTTGCAATACAGAGCCATAAAGTCCAAGTTCTTTCTTTGCATCATAAATCGACATCGCTTCGAAAAAAGCATGTTCGGCCTCTTTAAGTTGGCCAATTTCAATGAGTGTTAGACCCAACAAATTCAAACAACTGGCTATAGCCGACGAGTCATTCAATTTTCTGAACAAAATCAATCCCTTTTGCGTGAATTGAACGGCTTCACTATATTGACCAAGATCATAATGCAAATCGCCCAATTGAAAATTAAACAAGGCTTGAGAAGCGTCATCTTTATAATCGTTCAAGTATTGATTGGTTAACTCAAGGGCGTTAGCTTTATCTCCTTTATTCGTAACAGCTTGAATTTTAAGCATACGAACTTTATTTTCAAAACTATCTACATTGTCAATATCTTTTGTTAAACGCAGAATATAATCGCACAATAAAATGGAACTATCGGCATTGGAAGCAACATTAGCATTAGCCCTTTCGTATGCAGGAAGCACATATTTATTCATTGTCAAATTACGCATGGTTGCGTCTCCATTTCCACAAGCACCCCATACTAATATGCAGAGGAACATGATACAGAGTGTCTGAATTCGATTGAAATACATGAGGTGTTGTATATCTTAGTTTTGGCGTTATCGTGCTTCCAGGTATCGAGTGGAAATGACATTCCAATTCAATGCCCCGCAAACGGCCTTGATATAATCAAGACGCTTGTTTTTGTAATTTAGATAGTAGGCATGTTCCCATAAATCAATGGCAATTAAAGGATATCCTTTCAATTCCGAAACATCCATGAGTGGATTGTCTTGATTGGGTGTTGAGCCCACAGCCAATTGGCCATTTTTTTGACGCACCAACCACACCCAGCCTGAACCAAAACGAGCCATGCCTTCTTGTTGCAATTTTTCGAATAATCCGGCAAGAGAACCAAACTGCTTTTCAATTTCTTTCAGCAACTTAGGGTCTACGCTAGCCCCCGGTGCCGGTTTTAAAATTTCCCAATACAAGGTATGATTATAATGCCCTCCGGCGTTGTTGCGTATGGCATTGCCATATTGGCCCGCATTCATTAATAATTCGTCGAGCGATTTAGCTTTTAACTTATCGGAAAGGGCCGCATTCAAATTGTTCACATAGCCCTGGTGGTGTTTATAATAATGCACTTCCACCGTGGTGGCATCAATAACAGGCTCCAATGCATTTAAAGCAAAGGGCAATGGCGTTAACGTAAATTGGGCCATAGCCATCAATTGCATGAGGCATAAGCCTGAGAGCAAAACAATTTTTTTCATAGGGTTATTTTTAAAAATCCGATTTCACTTTATCCCAAAGTTCGGGAATGCGTTTCACCCAAACCAACTCTTCCATTTTTTCTTTGGCGTCTTGTACCGGAATACCAAACCAAACTTTTCCACCGGGCAACGACTTCCCTACCCCACTCTTAGCCAATACCACCGTATTGCTTTCAATCACTAAATCTTTCGAAACCCCAACTTGTCCATACAACAATACATTATCGCCAATATGCACTTTACCCGCCACACCCACTTGGGCTGCAAACAAGCAATTCTTACCAATCACGGTGCCATGCCCAATATGAATAAAATTATCGAACTTGGTACCACGACCAATAATGGTATCGCCACTCACGCCTTTGTCGATGGTGCAACAAGCGCCAATTTCAACATCATCGTGAATAAAGGTTCTACCACAACTTTCTAATTTCATATACAACAAATCGCCACTGCGGCGTTTATTGAAATAAAACGCATCGCCTCCTATTACACTGTTCCCCTGTATCGTTACTCGATCGCCAATATGGGTATTATCGTAAATCACAACACCGGGATGAATAACACAATCTTTTCCGATAGTGCAATGATGGCCAATAAACACATTGGGCATAATCACAGTGCCTTCGCCAATCACCGCAGTGTCGCTTATCATTTTTGTAGCCGGTTCAAATGGACAAAAATGTTTAACTAAGTTAACATAGGCCAGGGCAGGATCGTCGGTCACCAACAGCGCTTTACCGGGCGGACAAGGCAATTCCTTATTGATTAAAATTACAGCGGCATCACTTTGTAATGTTTTCGAATAATACTTTTCAATATCGGTAAAACAAATATCGCCCGGGGTTATTTTGTGGGCTTCATTAATTCCGTCAACATATACTGTTTCATCGCCAACTAATTGGGCACCGGTAAACTCGGCTAACCATTTAACGGGAACAGGAGCTTTAAACTTCATGATTCAATTTTATACGTAGCTTAATATTACGAAGCCACGCTTGCAAATATTAGCCAAAAAAGGCGGGATTCCAAATAGGAAAACCAAATTAATCGCCAATTTACGACACAAATTGAATTATACACATTCTACATGAACCTGTGTTTATTTTTTTTGAAACCCTCATGAAAAGCCACTTACCTTTGCATGACCTTTGGAAGTCCCCCAAACCGGGTTTCAGGTCGGGTAAAAGTAAAGTTTATGGCAAAATACATTTTCGTTACCGGCGGGGTAACGTCTTCCTTGGGCAAAGGCATTATTGCGGCATCTTTAGCCAAATTGTTACAATCGAGAGGATTTCGGGTTACAATTCAAAAATTAGACCCCTATATCAATGTTGATCCGGGAACTTTAAATCCGTATGAACATGGCGAGTGTTACGTGACCGATGATGGCGCTGAAACCGATTTGGATTTAGGCCACTACGAGCGTTTTTTAAGTAAACCGACCTCGCAAGCCAACAATGTAACCACAGGGCGTATTTACCAATACGTTATCAACAAAGAACGCGAAGGCGCTTATTTAGGTAAAACCGTACAGGTTATTCCGCACATTACCGACGAAATTAAACGCCGAATTACCCTATTGGGCACCAACCATGAGTATGATATTATTATCACTGAAATTGGGGGCACGGTAGGCGACATTGAAAGTTTACCCTATATTGAAGCCATTCGTCAACTTCAGTGGGAATTAGGCCACGACCATTGCATTGTGCTTCATTTAACCTTAGTGCCTTATTTGAAAGCGGCCAAAGAATTAAAAACCAAGCCAACACAACATTCGGTGAAATTGATGAACGAAAATGGGTTATCGCCCGATATTATTGTTTGCCGTACGGAAGAACCCATTAGTGCCGACATTAAACGTAAAATTGCCCTCTTTTGTAATGTAACCTTGAATGCGGTTATTGAAGCGGCCGATGCGGAAACCATTTACGATGTGCCATTAAACATGATGCGGGAAAACCTCGATGCTATTTGTTTAGAGAAACTGAATATGCCGCTCCGCAACGAACCGGATTTAAAGAATTGGAAAGATTTCTTGTTGAAATTGAAAAACCCTAAAATGAAAGTCAAAATTGGCTTGGTTGGGAAATACGTTGAATTACAAGATGCCTATAAATCAATTCTAGAAGCCTTTATTCATGCCGGTGCCGTGAACGAATGCAAAGTGGAAGTAAAAAATATTCATTCCGAATTTTTAGACGAACATAATATCAAATCGTCGTTGAGTGGCTTAGATGGTATTTTGGTGGCCCCCGGGTTTGGGAGTCGTGGTATTGAAGGTAAAATTATGGCCATTCAATATGCTCGCGAAAACAACATTCCATTCTTCGGTATTTGCTTGGGTATGCAATGCAGTGTGATTGAATTTGCAAGAAATGTATTGCACTTAGCAGGCGCTAATTCAACCGAAATGGATAAAGAGGCCCCCCACCCCGTAATTGACATCATGGAAGATCAAAAAGATTTAACCATGATGGGTGGCACCATGCGTTTAGGCGCCTTCGATTGCGCTTTGAACGAAAATTCAAAAACCGCTGAACTCTACGGTAAGAATTATATTTCAGAACGTCATCGTCATCGTTGGGAATTCAATAATCAATACCTCGCCGACTTTGAAAAGGCCGGTATGATGGCCGTTGGGAAAAACCCCAAAACAGGCTTGGTGGAAGTGATTGAAATCCCGGAACATCCGTTCTTTGTTGCTAGTCAATACCACCCCGAATTAAAATCGACGGTTGAAAATCCGCACCCTTTATTCGTTGGCTTTATTGCTGCCGCCAAAGAACAAGCCGCTAAACATCGCTAATTTTTTTACTACCGCATAAAAAAAGACCTTGCCGAAAAGCAAGGTCTTTTTTATTCATTTGAAATTATAATTTGATACTCTCCAATATCTTTTCTTGCGAATGCAAAATGGGCAAGCGACTTAAATTGAGCGAGAAACTCATGGTTTGTACAAAACGATTTTTGGTATAAATCGATTTGGTATAATCTTTAAAATCGCGGCTCATGGCTAATGGACAATAAATAACGAGTGCATCGCCAAAGAAATGGGCTTCTATACCCGCATCGAACAATAAAGCCGAGCCACTTGGATTTTGTTTTTTAGCATTCGCGAAGGTGCCAAAATCGGCAAAGGCTTGTAAACGGAATGGCAATTTCACAGGCACATCCACCCGCATATTCACCGCAGTCATCCAATTATTGGTCATCCCGATGGGGGTTGAATATTGGTTGGTTCTTACTTTGAAGCCCCCTTCGCGCATGGCAATTTGTTGCGATAAAATACCGGTTTGACTGTTCCGATTTACAAAAACATCGCGGTACATATAATCGTTCAAATCGGTATAGGTTGCCGCTAAATTCTGAGCGCCCGACGATTGCAAATCGCCTTTTCCATCAATGTCGAAATATTTCCCGGCAAATAATCGGAAGTAGAAGGAATTACGTCGAGGCTTTTTCCCTTCACCATAATAATCGATACGCCCATTGCCGGTGAACCCGATTTTAGCAAATTCTGAATTGCCTTCCGCCAAAAACTGATAGGCATACGGATGGAAGGTGCGGTTGTTTTTATGAACAAACAAAACCTCTGCCAAACTATAACGACGGTAATCGCCAATTTCAGGCTGATATAAGGTGTCTTGTACTTTTTTATATTCCAACGGCTGATAAAGAATAGCGGTTGGTCGGAGCTCCAATATATTTTGTATCGGATTACGCAAGTTCCGATTGCGGAAATCGAAACGTATGGATGGAGAAGCTACTATATGACGTGTGTAAATAGACGTGGTTCCATCTAATAAAGTAGCCTCTTGATGATGGTAGGTATTGCCTTGCATGGCCAAGGTTACTTTGCGGAAAATATTTTTCGGATAGAAACTATAACCGGCTATACCTGTACCAATCCACGATTTAGAAGCAAAGCCATATTGAGGGGCCAAGGCAAATTGAAAACGACGATTCGGAATTCGCAGATTGTGGAATATTAAGCCTAATTCAAAACCATCGTGAGCATTATAACCGATTGCAGGCAATACACCCAGCTGATGCGATTTTCCTAAGCCCAAAGAGAATAAATTCGGTTGAAACCCTCTCCGACGAAACAGGCCATGTAAATCGACTGCGTTATTGGCCACATTCACCTCGGGTAAATTTGCTTTCGGATCGATGGCAATGCGATCGGCCTCGGTATTGCGTGCAAATACCGCCGGTTTATTATAGGGATAATCAATCCATTGGGTTTGTAAAATACTATCGCCTTGGCATAAACTCACCGGAATTGGTCCACGGAAACCGGTTCTCGATTTCACATCCACTTCCAAGGTATTGTTCACGTTAATTTTTTGAATATGCTTTAAGCGATAATCCATTTTTTTAGTTGAACGAAGTCCATCTTGAAAAAACCAACTTAAATCTTTACCGCTAATACTTTCGGCAATGGCACTAAAATCTTCCGGATAAGGATGCTTAAATTGCCATTGTTTGTAATAGGACTGCATGATTTTATCGAAGGTAGACTCGCCTAAATAATCGGCTAAATACGCCATCATATAGGCCGTTTTCTGATAAACCACCCCACCATAATTAATGGGCAAATACGATTCGGAAGGGGCATCGCAAGGCTGGTCTAAATCAATCGTGGCCGTGGCTAAATAGGTTAACATTTCCAAGTTCTTCCCACGCAAACTGATGCTTCCTTTTTCAGAAGGCTTAATGGATGCGGAAGCCGAAGTATCTTTTTTCTCTTTTAATGGAATGGCCTCATCGAGCAATTTCTCGTAATACGAATTCATGCCCTCATCCATCCAAGGGTGCATGCGTTCATTCGAACCTAAAATGCCATAAAACCAATTATGCCCCACTTCATGTAAAATGACGGTCTTCAACATATCGGCACTCGAAACACTTCCTATTACCGTGATGGTTGGATATTCCATCCCCCCACCGGCCAATAACGTACCATCCACCACCGAGGCCTGTTGATACGGATATTCCCCCACTTTGGCCGATAAGTATTCAATGGTTTTGGCCGTGTAACGGGCACTGCCCACATACAAGTTATAATTGTTGGGCAAATAATAACTGTAACAAGCCACTTTTCGGCCATTGGCCAAGTATGCCGTGGCCGTATCTACCAAATATTTCTTCGACGCAAACCAAGCAAAATCGTGAATATTATTTTCTTTGAAACGCAATGTTTTTGTTTCCGAGGCCATTTCCGATAAGGAATCGAAATACAGGCGTGTGGCACGGGCTTTTTGCGTATCGCTCGAAGCTACCCGTTGTAACCAAAATTGCTTTTCACTGTCATCGGTCACATTGCCGGTAGCCGCTACTACGTAATTCTTTGGCACCGTAATCGACACATCAAAACTGCCGTATTCACTGTAAAATTCCCCCTGATCGAGGTATGGCATAGGGTGCCATCCCTTCCGATCGTAAACCGCCGGTTTGGGATACCATTGTGAAATTTGAAAATTGTTTTTACTGAAACCCAAACGTGAAAACACCTTAGGAATCACCACCCGAAATGGGGTGGCAATGTCAATTTTACCGCCCGGAAGCAATGGTTCCGATAAGGTAATCATGGCAATATCGGGTTGGTTGTTGTATTCACTCATGGCCACCGGCTTCCCGTTCACCGTGAACGATAAACTATCAATAAAACCACGCTCACGCTTCTCACTTAAATAAAAATCCAACTTCCCATTTTCCACAAATTGCTTATTCAAGGCTGTTTTATCGTTCTTATAGGCATTGGGCCACAAATGCATGAAAATATAACGCAAGGTATCGGGCGAACGATTGATATATTCCATTTGCTCATAGCCACGAAGGAGTTTGTTGGCCTCATCGAGTTTTACTTGAATGGAATAATTGACCGTTTGTTGAAAATAGGTCGATTGTGCTTGTACAGCACTGCCTCCTAATAAGAAGGCCCAAAGCAGACGTTTCATAAGTGTAATTATTTTCCTCTACCCTGCAAGATAACTAAAATCGTGTAAAACATAATTTTCACATCCAATACCAAGGAGCAGTTTTTAATGTATAAGAGGTCGTATTTCATACGCTCAATCATCTGTTCCGGCGTTTCGGCATAGCCGAATTTAACCATCCCCCAAGAACTTAATCCGGGTTTTACCTTGTGCAAATATTTATAATGCGGGTTAGTTTTGGAAATGATATCAATATAATATTTTCGTTCTGGGCGAGGACCCACTAACGACATATCGCCCCGTAAAATATTGTATAATTGCGGCAATTCATCAATACGCCATTTCCGCATCACTTTACCCCAAGGCGTAATGCGCGGATCGTTTTCGCTCGACAAGGCCGGACCAGCTTTCTCCGCATCCACCACCATGGAACGAAACTTGTAAATCCAAAAAGGTTTTCCATAAAGTCCAATGCGTTCTTGTTTATAGAAAATGGGACCGGCGGAGGATAATTTTACTTTAATGGCGGCAAATAAATACAATGGACTCAACAGCATTAAGGCCACAATACTGGCCACAATATCGATAGCCCGTTTAAATACGCGTTGCCAATCGGGCATGAGCTCAGGGTAAATTTCAATTAATACCGCCCCAAAAACATTACTGGTTTTCACCGAACCCGAAATGATATCGTATAAATCGGGGGTAATTTTAATAATCACCTGCCGATGCGAGAGTTGCGATAATATATTTTGTAAACGGTCGTGTTCCGACGTATCGATGGCAATCACCACTTCTTCAATGGCATGCTCATCAATAATTTTCTCTAATTCATTGATGCTACCCAATTTAGGCAGGTAATTCGACATGCCGTTTTGCCCACTTTCATCGGCATACACAAAGCCTTTGAAAATATACCCCAAATGCACTTCGTTCTTGCATATGTCTTGGTACAATTTAATAGCTTGTTGATTTCCCCCTATACTTAGGGTATTGTAGCCGAACCGTTCGCGGTTGATTAAGGCTTTGATGCGGGCCAAATGAATTAAGCGGAAAAGACTCGTAAGTAAGAATTGTAAGGCGAAATACACCAAAAAGGTTCTAAAATGATTAGTCTCTAACCCTCGGCCTAAGCCCTCATGTTGAATGTAAGGGAAGTATAAAATGACCGTTCCGAAGAAGGTAACAATCAAGGTTCGATAAATTTCGGAAACCCTCGATTTACGGTACGGATTAAAATAAGCCCCCGAAAACAAATGAAAAACCAACCATAAACCGGGAATGATCACAATCGATTGCAACCAATTCCAAGAATTTGAGTCGCTACTTACGGAAGGGTTAAACGGCAAGCGGTATTGGTTCAATAAAAACCACGCTAGACCGGCGGCTAAATAATCGGCCAGTATATAAAAAAACAAGCTTATTCGAACTTCCTTTTTCACTATTCGAAATAAATCACTTTGAAATTATCGATTAAAATGGTGCCATCGGTTCTACCGGCCGGTAAGGAAGAACGTATATAAAACTTAAATTGACCATTTTGATAGGTTGAAGCAAAACCGCCTAAACGTAAATACGCTTTGTTCCATGTAATGCGTTCGCGCAAACTAATGATATCGGAACGAATGGTGCTTCCATTCCAGAATACTTCCATACGAACATCAAAAGGAACATCGTTTTTATAATTCAATTCCAAATAGGCCTCTTTACTGGGTGGAATGGAAAAAGCTTGCGAGGTTATGCACTGCGCCGTGGCATCGGTATCGCGCATATACATTTTACCCGACCAAGTTCCTTCAAACACTTCATTTACATTATTGGTACGCACCAAAGAGGTATCGCCGGCTAATGGCATGAATGAATTGCCTTGTTCGAAGTTTTCTACGAAGTATTTAATAATGGGTTGGTCGGCAGTACGATAACGGAAGGTAGGGGTATAAGCGATGCTTTTCCCGGGTTGTGCCGTAAAACTAAACGTATCGACCGTATAGAACGGATACTTAACACGGGTTCCGCTTAAGCCATTATCCCAAATACCCGCCAAAATTTGCAATTGCCCTTTACCATTGGCAATCACCGGAACTTTCGCCGGTAATTCAAAGGCCCCTAATAACTGTAAATTATAATAAACCCACACATCGCTGATTTTGTGCGATACAGAGCCATGTTTTTCAGGCACCACCGACTGCAAGGTCACGCTGTCAATTTGAATATAAGTGGGTATCGATTCTGCCGGATTAACGATATTACAGGCCGAGAACATCCCGCTGAACAACATCAATCCAATAAAAAGGTATGGCAGAGAACGCATTATTCTACGTAACGTTAAGTAGGTTGGTTTTATTTTATTCATCACCCAAAGAATTTATTTTCTTAATGATGCGTTCACTTGTTTCCATCACTTTATATACTTCAGGAAGCACCACCCGAGGATGTTTATCGTTTCGAACGGCTTCTATAAAATCGGCCCATAATACACTCATGGGTTCAACCGTTTGTTGCGGTTTCGATTCTACCCGCAACCGAATATCTTGGTGAATGGTAATGTCGCGTGCGCTGTTTTCCGATCGAGGCACGTCTTCCGCTTGGTCTTGCCCTTGCAAGGAGACATAATCGGCCTTTTGAGACACAAAATCGAGGTAATGATAGGCATTGGGTTCAAAAATGCGCATCTTCCACAAGGGCTTCAAGGAAATTCGTCCGGCCGTTAGGTTCACTACACAGCCATTGGCAAATTCCAAACGGGCATTGGCAATATCGGGGGTATCGAGGGCCACTTTCACCCCGGTAGCCGAAATACGCTTGATTTCACTGTTCACCAGGGGGAGAATGATATCCAAATCGTGTTGCATTAAATCGTTCACCACGTTCGAGGAGATTTCCTTATCGTTGAACTGCACCAAATGATGCGATTCAATAAACAAGGGGCGCTTTATATCGTGCCGGACAGCGGTCCATGCCGGATTAAACCGCCCGGAATAGGCTACCGTACATTGCACATTCGCTTCGGCAGCCATATTAATGAGGCGTTGCGTTTGCTCGGCATTATCGGTGGCCGGCTTTTCTATTAACACATGCTTTCCCGCCATTATGGCCATTTGCGCCAAGGGGAAATGCGATACCGTATCGGTAGCTATATAAATAATATCCACCGCTTGCAATAATTCTTCTAAATAGGTAAAGGCTTGAATGCCGGTTTCTGCCGACATAGAACGAGCCTGCTCCAAATCGGAATCGTAAACCCCATGCCACAACACATCCGGAACCGACCGAAATAAAGCCGTATGCTTTCGGCTTTGAAATCCGGCTCCTATTATTCCAACCCGTAATAATGGCGGGGCATTTTCTTGCATGAAATGATACAACTAATGGCTAAGGAATATGAATAGGTAATTAATTCACACGAAACATCCAATGACGTGTATCGGAAACACGACCATAACGAATATCGGCTAAGTCTTGTTTAATTTTTTCAGAAACGGTCCAGGTTTCCATCGGTGGCAATTCAATATCGGTGCCTTTGTAATGCAAAGCAGCAATAGGAGCAATTACGGCGGCCGTTCCTGCGCCAAAGGCTTCCTTCAAGGAGCCGTTTTGGTAGGCTTCTATAATTTCATCGATGGTAATTGGTCTTTCTTCAACCGAAACACCTTGGTCGCGCAATAAGGTTAAAATACTAGCGCGAGTAATGCCGGCCAAAATGGAGTCGTTCAATTCGGGAGTAATTACCTTATCGCCCACCACAAAGAACACATTCATGGTGCCAATTTCTTGAATATACTTATGCTCCACGCCGTCGGTCCACAAAATTTGATCGAAACCTTTTTCACGGGCTTCCATCATAGGCTTCATACTAGCGGCATAATTTCCGGCTGCTTTCGCGAAGC
Organism: Chitinophagaceae bacterium; assembly: GCA_051006655.1. Classification (GTDB taxonomy): domain Bacteria; phylum Bacteroidota; class Bacteroidia; order Chitinophagales; family Chitinophagaceae; genus OLB11. Next base: position 9,093 of record JBPCSZ010000004.1, on the reverse strand, counting down.
CAACGCCCCCTTTACAAGCACGAACATATTGATCTTGCAAATAAATGCGGGTAGGTTTGTTATAGTATGCACCTGCCGGCGAATTGATAATCATGAATCGGAAACATTCGGCCGGTTTCACCCCAATGAAATTATCGGTAGCAAACATATATGGACGAATATATAAAGAACAACCTTCCGTGCCGGGCACCCAAGCTTGATCTAAATTAATCAAGGCTTTCATACCATCCATGAAGATTTCATAAGGCACATCCGGCATCCCCATACGGTTGGCCGAGCGATTAAAGCGTTTCCAGTTTTCTTCCGGACGGAAAATAGATACCTTCCCATCTTTATCGCGATAAGCCTTGATGCCCTCGAAAATCGATTGTCCGTAGTGTATAAAGGTAGTGGCCGGACTCATACTAATATCGCCATAAGGCATTATTTCGGCGGTTTGCCATGCCCCATCGGCATAATCGGCAACCAACATATGGTCGGCGTATAATTTCCCAAATTGGATGTTCGACTCGTCAAATTCATTAATCCGGCTCGATACGACCTTCGTTGTTTTTATTCCCATAACTGCTTTTTTTGCGGTCAGTTCGTTACTTTGCAAAGAAACAAAAAAAAGTCCATTCAAACCATGAGTACTTCTAACAATCCTGCCTACCTCCCCCTCTATACCGAAGAGGTATTTTTCACCGTTCAACCGGAGATTTCCTTACAAGCCGACCTCGGCCATTTCGAGAAGAAAATATTGTTGTTGTATGTAACTCAAGAACTGAATGCCGCCACCGACGAAATGATGCGCAAGATGATGAATAGTTGTCGCTTAAGTGAGAACGATTATTATCGGGTTGGACTCAATTCCCCCCATGAACTGCTTGCCGCTATCCGTCAATTTCAACCCGAAACCGTTTTGGTATTTGGCATTGCCTGGGAGAACGGAAGCTTTAATGTGCAAAAACCGCTCTATAAACCCTTTCGCTTTGCCGGCATGAAATGCTTACTGTCCGACGGTATCCAAACCCTGCAAGACAAACCCGAATTGAAAAAAACACTATGGAACAATGGCTTGAAGTATATATTTGAAATTAATTGATTTTTAATTATTTATGTATAATTATTTCAATTGAAAAAGATTCGAATTTATTTCGCCTAACGCCACTTCATACAAGCACACAAAACCATTGACAATCAATATGAAAATCATTTTTTGCACCCAAAATAAGCACAAAGTACAGGAAGTTGCTCGTATTGCCAACAAACACCTCGAATTCATTCCCATGAATGAAGCCGGCTTTACCCAAGACATCCCCGAACCGTTCGACACCTTGGAAGAAAACGCCCGCACCAAGGCCGAAACAGTCTATAATTTTTGCCTAACTCCTTGTTTTTCAGAAGATTCAGGCTTGTTTGTTGAAGCATTACATGGAAAACCGGGTGTGCGTTCGGCTCGTTATGCCGGCCCACAAGCTCAATCGAGCGACAATATTGAACTCCTGCTCGGCCGCCTTGAAGACCAAAGCAATCGAAAGGCCTATTTTAAAACCGTCATCGCCTTCTGTTATGAAGGAAAGACCATATACTTTTCCGGCGAATGCCATGGCCATATCATCGATACCCCACACGGCGTTGATGGCTTCGGGTACGACCCCATCTTCATTCCCGATGGCGATACTCGCACCTTTGCCGAAATGAGCTTAGACGAAAAAAACCAATACAGCCATCGCCGAAAAGCCGTAGACGCCTTCTTAGAATATTTAAATGCCAACTTTAATTAAATAGCATGAAGCATATTGTAAATCAATTTGTATTGTTATTTATATTCAAGTTATCTTTAGCCCAACAACCGGTCTTAGATTCGATTCATACCATCGGCGATATTCTTCATGCTTGCAACGAACCCGCCGTCTTAATCAGTCAAAAAGAACCCAATACCCTATTCATTGCCACCAATACAAAGCACCTATTTCGAAGTAAAAACCGTGGAAAAACCAATGAACACCAACTAGCCAAAAGTCGATATGGCGTATACGGCGACCCGGTTCTAATCAGAAACCAAGCCGGCGATTTCTTTTACATCCATTTAGCCAAAGCCCCCAACAAGCAATGGCCGGAATGTTTCGACCGCATTGTGGTGCAAAAAAGCCAAGATGATGGTAAAACATGGACCGATGGCGTGGGAATTGGGTTTAATGGTAAAATGCAAGATAAACCCTGGGCATCCTTCGACCGACACAAACAATCGCCTTACCATGGACAGATGTATGTAAGTTGGACTGAATTCGATGCCTATAATAGCAAACGCCCCACCGATTCATCGCGCATTTTACTGAGCGTAAGTGCTAACCAAAGCGAAACTTTCAGCGAACCCGTCCGCATTAGCGACCGTGGAGGGAACTGTCTCGACGACAACGCCACCGTGGAAGGCGCCACCACCGCCTCACTCCCCGATGGCCGCATAATATGTGTTTGGGCCGGCCACGAAAATTTGTACATGGATATCAGTGCCGACGGCGGCAAAACTTGGGGTCAAGACCGCATTATTGATACCTTACCCGGCGGATGGAATTTAAAGGTGCCAGGTTATCCCCGAAACAATGCACTTCCCTTTGTGAGCGTAGATGCCCAAGGTCGAATTACGGTAGTTACCTGCCGAATTTGGCAACAATTGGCCATTACCACCGTGTATGAAAGCCAAGATGCCGGAAAAACATGGACCACTACCCAATTCCCGGCCGAATTGAACGAGGCGCACATGATGCCGATTATATCCCAAGAAGTCCAATCCGGATTAACAGGCATTTTATATTATACCGTGAGTCCCAAGGGCACCCAAGTAAAATTGGCTTGGCGTAATTCAGCTGAAACGGCTTGGCAACACCAAATCGTCAACGCCGCCCCCTTCCCGCCCCCCGGCAAAGGCATGTTCTTTGGCGATTATTTGGGCTTGGATGTATTAGGTAAAAACATGCAAGCCATTTGGACAGAAGTCACCCCCAAAGGGACACGCGTATTCACCCGTCGTATCGAATTCCCTTAATTCAGGCCGTCTGCGTATCTTCGCCGCATGAAGATTTTATTGTTAGGCAGTGGTGGGCGTGAACACGCCTTGGCGAAAAAGATCAGTGAAAGTCCCCTTTGTGCCCAATTATATTGTGCCCCCGGGAATCCCGGCACCGCCTTGGTGGCCAAGAATGTCCCCATCGCCGTCAATCAATTCGATACCATCGCCGCATTTTGTCTCAAAGAAGCCATTACCATGATTGTGGTAGGTCCCGAAGACCCTTTAGTAGCCGGTATTTATAATTATTTCACCGAAAATCCCGAATTATCGCATATTCAAGTGGTGGGCCCTTCGCAAAAAGCCGCCCAATTGGAAGGTAGTAAAGCCTTTGCCAAAGCCTTCATGGCCCGCCATAGCATTCCTACCGCAGCTTACGCCGAATTTACCGCCGAACAATTCGAGGCGGGTTGTGCCTATATTCAAGCGCATGCTTTACCCATTGTATTAAAAGCCGATGGCTTAGCCGCAGGGAAAGGCGTGGTAATTGCCCAAACCCATCAAGAAGCACTCGATACCTTTCATGCCATGTTGAAAGACAAACAATTTGGCGATGCGGGTAATACCGTGGTCATTGAACAATTCTTAGATGGTATTGAGTGCTCCATGTTTGTATTGACCGACGGCCAACATTATGTATTGCTTCCCAATGCCAAAGATTATAAACGCATTGGCGAAGGCGATACCGGACTCAATACCGGAGGTATGGGAGCCGTTTCGCCGGTGCCGTTTGTAGATGACACCTTTACCCAAAAAGTAATTCAACAAATTATTGAACCCACCGTAAACGGATTAAGTCAAGAAGGACTCGTGTATCAAGGCTTCATCTTTTTCGGATTGATTAAAGTCAACAACGAACCTTGGGTTATTGAATACAATTGCCGTATGGGCGATCCGGAAACCGAAGTGGTTATGCCCCGCTTAAAATCCGATTTAGTAGCCCTCATGCAAACCTTGCCTACCCAAACCTTGCACACCCAACAATGCGAACTGCATCCCGAAGCCGCCGCTACCGTGATGTTGGTGAGTGGCGGTTACCCGGGGCAATTCCCCAAAGGCTTCCCCATTCAAGGCGCCGTGGCCGATGAACAAGTGTATGTTTACCATGCCGGCACTGCATTATTGGAAGATAATTTAATCACATCCGGTGGTCGCGTGATGGCCCTTACCGCCATGGCCCCCACCCTACAAGAAGCCTTACAACGCGCCAAAGCCAAAGCCGAAGCCATTCAATTTGAAGGGAAATATTTCCGCCGCGATATTGGCTACGAATTTATTTAATTCGAAACGATTACAAACGACTATACGAAACCACAACCCGTATATTTGCATTCGTGTTAACCCATTTACACATCCGCAATTTTGCCATCATTCGGGAACTCGATATTGAATTCGGTCCCGGACTCACCATCCTCACCGGAGAAACCGGGGCGGGTAAATCCATTATTGTGGGGGCTTTATCGCTCCTCATGGGCGAACGTGCCGATACCCAAGTGCTTCGCGACAGCCAAGAAAAAGGCATACTCGAAGCCCGATTCCATATTGAACACCTCCCCCAAGTGCAAGCCGCCCTCGAAGCCATGGAAGCCGAAGGCGGAAAGGAACTCATCATACGCCGCGAAATCAGTGCCCAAGGAAAATCGCGGGTGTTTATACAAGATAGTCCCGCTACGCTAAGCCAACTTATTCCTTTAGCCCAAGGACTCATCGACATGCACCGTCAGTTCGATACCATTGAACTGCAACAACAAACAGAACAATTGCATTGGCTCGACGATATTGCCGGTTTAAACCAAGAATCGACACAAGTGCAACAATTGTTCAAGCAGTGGCGAAAAAAACACCAAGAACTGCAAGTCCGTCAAGAAGCCTTAAAAACCTTGCAACAAGAAGCCGATTACCATCAATTCTTGTTCGATGAGTTGGAGCAGTTTGCCCTGAAGGAAAACGAAATTGAACAATTGGAAAGCGAACAAGACCGACTCACCAACAGCGAAGCCTTACAAGGCGCTTTGGCCGAAGCCGTTTTTCGCCTCAACGAATCGCCCGAACCGATGGTGAGTTCGCTGAAACAACTCATTCAAAAATTGGAGCCCTTCGCGGGGCCATTACCCGAATTGCAAGCCTTATTGCCGCGCTTACAAAGTGTGCATATTGAACTGAAAGATATTGCCGGCGAATGCGATGCTTTGCAAGAAGCTTGTCAACCCGATGCCGCGCGTTTACAACAAGTGCAAGACCGTTTAAGCGAAGCCTATCGTTTATTGAAGAAACACCACGTAGAAGATTCCGCCGGCTTGATTGCCGTTTGGGAAACCTTACGTGAAAAAGTAGATCGCTTGGCCTTTGCCGACGATGATATGCAACGTTTGCAAGCCGATGTGAACGAAGCCCATCAACAATATTTAACGCAGGCCGAACACCTTTCTGAAAAACGTCGTGACGCCGCAACGAAGATGCAAACCGCTGTGAACGATTTATTGCCCAAAGTAGGCATGCCGAATGCGCGTTTCAGTGTGCAACATCAAGCACGCGAAGCCGGCGAATCGGGTATCGATTTAATTCAATTTATGCTCGATGCCAACCGCACCGGCAAATTCCAACCCTTGGCCAAAGCGGCTTCGGGCGGCGAGTTGAGTCGCATTATGTTATGCATCAAATCCTTGCAAGCCCAAAGCAAATCCATGCCCACCCTCATCTTCGATGAAATTGATACGGGAATAAGTGGCGAAACCGCCGTGCAAGTCGGCATCCTCATGAAACAATTGGCCCAACACCATCAGTTATTGGCCATCACCCATTTGCCCAGCATTGCGGCCAAGGCCCATACCCACGCCTATATTTACAAACAAGCCGGCACCGACGGCGTATTGGAAACGCACATCAAAAACCTCAGCAACGAAGAACGCATTGAGGTATTAGCCGAAATGCTGGGAGGTAAAACCAATTTGGCCCAATCGCGCGAAACCGCTAAACAGCTTATTGCGGATTAAGATTTTTTGAAGCGCATCGAAGGAACATCCCTCATCGGTTCTCCCGTCTTCCGCGGTGCATGGCACCTTGCTACAGCCGGGGCTATTTTTTCATCGACAGATTCATTCATCAGCTGTTCATTTGTCTGAACTAGGATTCGTAGGATTAAAGAATTATAAGATTATTATTCGTAACCAATAAAAAGAACACTACGTAGGTGGCTGTTCATTTGTCTGAATTAGGATGCATAGGATGGCAAGATGATATGATTTTAGCTCGACACAATGCCACACGCTTTCGTCTGCCTCAGGCAGATTACTCGCACTCATTCCAAATTGGTGTTGAGATAAATAATGCGGTAGCATCCATCCTTACATCCATCTCTCCTATACATCCTAATTCCAACAACAACCCACCCATTTCATCTTATATTTGACCTATGCAGAACGAGGCCTTATTGCATATTCAAGCACTACATATTGCGTTTCAGCAAGATGGGGTGTTACAGTCTGCTGTGCATGGCATCAACTTAACCGTGCATGCCGGCGAAACCGTGGCCTTGGTGGGCGAAAGCGGCTCGGGCAAATCGGTAACGGCCCTCAGCATTGTGCAGTTATTGGCCAAATCGACGGTGCGGTATCCGCAAGGACAAATTCATTTTGTTCCAAAAAATGGGAAGTCGATGAACTTGTTGGAACAATCGGAAACGGTATTGCAACACATTCGCGGCAAAGAAATTGCTTGTATTTTTCAAGAACCTATGAGTGCTTTAAATCCACTCATGACCTGCGGACAACAAGTGATGGAAATGCTCTTGCAACACGAAACCATTTCGCCGGAGGCCGCCCGAAAAAAAACCATACAATTGTTCGAGGAAGTAAAATTACCGCAGCCTGAAACGGTGGTCGATCGGTATCCGCATGAGTTATCGGGTGGACAAAAACAGCGGGTGATGATTGCGATGGCTATTGCCTGCGAACCGCGATTGCTCATTGCCGACGAACCCACCACCGCCCTCGATGTGGGCATGCAACAAGTAATTATTGAGCTACTGCGCGAACTGCAAGCCAAATACAATATGGCCATCTTGTTCATTTCGCACGATTTGCACGTGGTGGCCCAGTTGGCGCAACGCATTGCCGTGATGTACCGTGGCGATATTTTAGAACAAGGCGATACCAACACCATTTTAGAAAATCCGCAACATCCTTACACGCAAGGGTTGTTGGCGTGCCGGCCGAACACGACCATTCGAGTAAAGCACTTACCGACCTTATCGGAATTTATGGATGGACAACAAAGGGCATCTAAGCACGAACCCATTTCGCCACAAGCCTTTCAAGAACGCTTGCGTAATTTGGAAACGAAATCCACATTATTTGAATTGAACAATGTATCGATTGTATATGGTGAAAAGAAGGGACTCTTTCAACGAAAAAAAAGTGGTGTGAAAGCGGTGGATGGCGTAAGTTTTTCTATACAAGCCGGCAGTACCTTGGGCTTATTGGGCGAAAGTGGTTCGGGAAAAACCAGTATTGGTAAAGCCTTGGTGCGCTTGAATCCCATTGCCGATGGCGATATGGTATACCGCGGACAATCAGTGTCCGATTTACGAGGCGATGCCCTGCAAGCCTACCGACGCGAGGTGCAAATGATATTTCAAGATCCTTATGCGGCCTTGAATCCGCGCATGCGTATAGGCAATGCCATTGAAGAACCCATGCACGTGCACGGAATACACACACCCAACGAACGGCGCGATAAGGTATTGGAATTATTAACGCGCGTGGGTTTACAGCCGGAACAAGCGAGACGTTATCCGCACGAGTTTTCGGGTGGACAACGGCAACGCATTACCATTGCGCGGGCTTTGGCCTTACAACCCAAAGTATTGGTTTGCGATGAAAGTGTTTCGGCCTTGGATGTAAGCGTGCAAGCCCAGGTCTTGAATTTATTATTCAATTTACGCGAACAATTTCAGCTCACGTATTTGTTTATATCGCACGATGTGGCCGTAGTAAAACATATCAGCGATTATATTGCCGTAATGCAACACGGCAAATTGGTGGAGTACAACAATGCCAACGATTTGTTCCTATCGCCCCAAGCCGCGTTTACGAAGCAGTTGATTGGGGGCGGAAAAATTTCATAATTTCGGAATTGACGGACGCCCAAAAGGCCGCAACGTCCTCGCTACTTAAATTGATGGATTATGTAAATGACATTGGCGAGTGACGATGCGGAGAAGGAAAAATTATGCGTCATAATCTTATAATTCTTTAATCCTACGAATCCTAGTTCAGACAAATGAACAGCCACCTAAGTAATGAGAGCGAGTAATCTGCATGAGGCAGACGAAAGCGTTTGGCATTGTGTCGAGCTAAAATCTTATCATCTTGCCATCCTATGCATCCTAATTCAGACAAATGAACAGCCACCTAAAATGCGTTTTGTCAAAAATTATGCGTCATAATCTTATAATTCTTTAATCCTACGAATCCTAGTTCAGACAAAAAAGCTGATGAATGAATCGACTGCCGAAAAAATAGCCCCGGTTGGAGCAAGGTGCCATGCACCGCGGAAAACGGGAAAACCGCTGAAGAAAGTTCCTTCGCTGCGCTTCAAAAAAAATCAACTTATCGTATCAAGGTAATGTCGCCGCTGAATTGGAAAATTTCGCCGGTGCTGAGGCATTGATAACGGAACTGATAAAAATAAGTACCGCCATCTTGCAAGGTGTTTTGATAAAACCCATCCCAAGCATTTTCCGGATTGAGTCCACGCCACAATAAATTACCCCAACGGTTATACACTTCGTATTGCAGAATTTTGATACCGGCGGCCGTTACCACGTGCCAGGTATCGTTATTCCCATCGTTGTTGGGCGTGAAGGCATTGGGTATAAACACTTGTTCGCAACAAAGTCCACCTTTAATTTGCACCGTATCTTTCAAGGTACAACCACGGGCATCGATGATATCGACCACATAATACCCCATACGCAATTGTTCGGCTTTGGCGGTGGTTTGCGGTGGACTGGTATACCACAAATACGTGTAAGGCGAAGTGCC
>JBPCSZ010000003.1:0-7261 GCA_051006655.1 Chitinophagaceae bacterium | reverse complement strand
GCCTAACATCTCGAACAGCCCAAGTATAGAATCTTATCATCGTAAAATCATGAGCATCTTAGTTCAGACAAAGTTTCAATAAAACTTGTTCTGTGAACGTGAATGTTAACTTTCATTCAAAGAATGAAATTCATTATTCGTTCGAGATGCCGTCTTCGACGAACATCTCGAACAGCCCAAGTATAGAATCTTATCATCGTAAAATCATGAGCATCTTAGTTCAGACAAAAAAACAGCTGATGGAAATTCAGACGATGCAAAATAGCCTTGATTGGAGCAAGCTGCCGTGCAGCGCGGAAAGCAAGACGGGTGCTCAATAATGTTCAACCGATGCGCTTCAAAACAGGGAACAGATACAGCGAACAGGGAGCAGGGAAAGAATAGGTGTAAACGATTTATAACATTTCTCGCTTATCCTTTTTAGGTCGGCAAGCGGGTATGTCGGGGAAGAGTCCGCAGGCATCGCGAATAACCCACGACGCCATTTGTAAACCAAACACGGCCGGTATATAGGAGCAGGTGCCGTAAAACGAGCGTTTGAAATTGGTGCCGTCGGTTTCTTTGATAGATTCGCGGTTGGGCACTTCGTCGGAGAAAACGGCCATGACACCTGAATACACGCCTTCTTTGCGTAATCGCTTGCGGATATAATACGCAAATGGACACATATGGGTTTTGGAAATATCGGCGAATTGAATGCGGGTAGAATCGATTTTGCCACCGGCCCCCATACTGCTGATGATTTTACAACCCTTGGCTTTGGTCGCTTTAATTAAATAAAGTTTGGGCGTGATGGAATCGATGCAATCGAGCACATAATCGAAGTGATTATCGTGTACAATGGCCCAAGTATCGTCGGGATTTAAAAATTGGGCAATGGTAGTAAGTTGCAAATCCGGATTGATAGCCATTAAGCGATCAGCCATCAATTGGGCTTTCGATTGCTTTACGGTGGTGTGCAAGGCCGGCAATTGGCGGTTAATATTGGTGGTATCGACGGTATCGCCATCTACAATGGTCATTTTGCCCACGCCGGAGCGCGCAATGAATTCGGCCGCAAAACTGCCTACACCACCAAGTCCAACAATCAGGACGTTCAGGTTCGCCAATTTCGCCATGTTTTCGTTGCCCAATAGGAGGTCGGTGCGTTCCAACCAATGCGGTGTTTGATACATGGCGGCAAAGGTAGCCGAGTTTTTTATCTTATGCTTTTTGAAATTCCCTTTTTGTTGTATCTTTCCCACCAAATTAGCTTGAATGAATCGACGTATTTTGTTTACGGCCTGTTTAGTGTTGGCTTCCGCCTTGACTGCATCAGCACAATTTCGCTTAGGGCCTATTGGTGGATTGAACTTTTACCGACAAGTGTATAAATCGAATACCTACCGTTATGAGGCCATTTTCCAATCGCGTTTATCGTTTAATGCCGGCATGATTGGCGATTTAGTAGTAAACCGTCGTTGGAGTATTCAACCTGAATTATTGTATACCCGCAAAGGGGGCTATTATAAAACCGACCGCGCTGTGGTGAACGAAGAATTCAAATCGAACTTGAGTTATGTTTCCATGCCGGTTTGTGCCACCTACAAAATCGATTTGAACAAATCCTATTTCTTTGTAGGCGCCGGTCCGTATGCCGCCAAATTATTAAGTTCGGCCCATTCGTTTTACAGCGATGGCAAGAATATTGAAAACGGAGCCTTGCAAGTGGGCACCAATTATACCACCGACCAAATTAAACCTTGGGATTTTGGGGTGAAATTGAAAGCCGGTTTTGAAATGAAGAAAGGCATGTATATGGGGGCTTACTACGATATTGGGGCCTACGATATTAATCCGCAGTTCACCGTTACCCGCAACAAATCGTACGGTATTCAATGGGCCTTTATTTTCAGTACTACCGAAGAAGACCGTTACGAACGCTTCGAGAATTTTTATGAATTCTAAGCGTGTGGCGTTTAATGAAACAATACCTTTGTACGGCTTTTTTAAGCCGTACTTTTTTTTATAAAAAATTAATCTCATGCAAGATATTTTAATTGAATGTGTTCCGAATTTCAGTGAAGGGAACGATATGGGCATTATTAAACAAATTACCGATGCCATTGAAGCCGTGCCCGGTGTAACCTTATTGGATGTGGATCCGGGGAAGGCCACCAATAGAACGGTGGTAACTTTTGTTGGACACCCACAAGCGGTGGTGGATGCGGCCTTTGCCGGTATTCAAAAAGCCGCCGAATTAATTGATATGCGCAACCATAAAGGCGAACATCCGCGCATGGGCGCCACCGATGTTTGTCCATTAATTCCCATCAGTGGCATTAGCATGGAAGAAACCGTGAAATACGCCAAGCAATTGGGTGAGCGTGTTGGCAAGGAATTGGCCATACCGGTGTATTTATACGAAGCCGCGGCATCACGTTCTGAACGTCAAAATTTAGCCACCATTCGTGCCGGCGAATATGAAGGCTTGCGCGATAAATTAGCCCAAGCGGATTGGGCCCCCGATTATGGGGCGGCCACAATGAATGAACGGAGCGGGGCTACTGTAATTGGTGCCCGCGATTTCTTGGTGGCTTATAATGTAAACTTGAATACGACATCTACTCGTCGTGCCAACAGTGTGGCCTTCGATTTACGTGAAAATGGCCGCGTGAAAGAAGTAGACGGGAAGAAAGTATTGGATGCTACCGGACAAGAAGTGCGTGAGCCGGGTTTATTGAAAAGTGTAAAAGCCATTGGTTGGTTTATTGAGGAATATGGCATTGCTCAAATTTCCATGAACCTGACCAATATTGGTATTACGCCTTTGCATATTGCCTTCGATACGGCGGTGGAACGTGCTCATGCCCGCGGTTTACGCGTTACGGGAAGTGAGTTAGTAGGCTTAGTGCCCTTGAAATCGATGTTGGATGCAGGCCGTTATTTTTTAAGTAAACAACGCCGTAGCACGGGGGTAGGCGATGCCGAATTAATTCGGATGGCGGTGAAGAGCATGGGCTTAGATGAATTAGCCCCTTTCGACCCGAACAAAAAAATAATAGAATATGTACTGCGCAATAAAGGCATGGGGCGTTTAATGCAAATGACCATGAGCGCCTTTGCCACCGAAACTGCCAGTGAGAGTCCGGCCCCGGGCGGTGGTAGCGTGAGTGCTTATGTAGGTGCTTTGGGAGCCTCCTTAGCCACGATGGTCGCCAATTTGAGCAGTCACAAAAAAGGTTGGGACGATCGTTGGGAATATTTCAGTGATTGGGCCGAAAAAGGACAAGCCATTAAAGCCGAATTGGAATATTTGGTGGATGAAGATACCGCTTCGTTCAATCGGATTATGGAAGCCTTTGGCTTACCGAAAAATTCCGATGAAGAAAAGGCGGCTCGTTCAGCGGCTATTCAAGCAGCTACTTTATATGCTACCCAAATACCATTACGCACCATGCAAGCGGCGGCTTCGGCTATGCCCATTGCCAAGGCTATGGTAGAAGAAGGAAATCCGAACAGTGTGAGTGATGCGGGGGTAGGGGCCTTGTGTATTCGAACGGCTGTTTATGGTGCCTGGATGAATGTGCATATCAATGCCGGTAGTTTGAAAGATAAAGCCTTGGCTCAGCAAATGATTACCGAAGCCGATGCCATTTTGAAACAAATTACGGAAGCGGAAGCGGAGGTGATTGCCTTGGTTAAAACAAAAATGTAGGTAAAAAAAAGTGGCAGCGCTATCACCACTACGAAATAGCACTGCCGGGAATATTGCACGTCTGCAACCATACAAACTTAGTGCTGTTGTGTGTTTAGGATGTTTCTAAAAGGTTACGTTTACATGAACAAGTCGGTAATTTGTCATTCGTAACAATTTGGTAATAGGCTATGTTATGGAAAGATGAAATCTATGTTAAATCTTTGCACTTCCACTACAACACCACTACGTTGAAAAAGTTATTTAAAGCAGTTTACTGCAAATCATGTATTGTTAAATCCCATAGGGGAAACATACATTTTCTTCATTTTGGCATGACTTTGAGTGGCATTAATCTTACCATTAATCACTATTAAAATCCACTCAAACAAACAACATGAAAATTAAATTGTTGCATTCCTTTTTGTTGGCCGGTTTATTGTCAACACCCCAAATGCTTCACGCTCAAAAAGCGGAGAAAGAACCTAAGTACAATTTTTCGAATGGTCTTGGCTTGGTAACACCCGATAGCACCTTTTCGATTAATTTCCGTTTTCGTACGCAATTACGGAGTACTTACAATACCGTGTCTACGTCCGATTTTAGTGCAAACGATATTGAAGCCCGTGTGCGTCGTTTACGTTTGCGCATGGATGGTTTCTTAGTTAATCCCAAAATTAATTATTACATTCAGTTGTCTTTTTCAAGAGGCGATATGGATTGGTCAGGGCCCGATAATTCTAGTGTGAATTCAAGTCCAAATGTTGTTCGTGATGCCGTGTTGATTTACAAACCAAACCCTAAATTGTCGGTAATTTTTGGACAAACAAAGTTACCCGGAAATCGTCAGCGGGTTGTTTCATCGGGTGAATTACAATTTGCCGATCGTTCGATTGTAAATGCAACATTTAATATTGATCGTGATTTTGGAATTCAATGTGTTTACCAAGATAAATTAGTTGGTATTGATTATGTTTTGAAAGGGGCAATATCGTCGGGAGAAGGAAGAAATTCAAATTTATCAAATGCCGGTTTAGCCTATACAGGGCGTGTTGAAGTTTTACCTTTAGGAAAATTTACGAATAAAGGCGATTATTTTGAAGGCGATTTAGAACGTGAGAAAAAGCCGAAGTTATCGATTGCGGCCGGTTATCATTTTAATGAAAGCGCAGCCCGTACTGCCGGAACCTTAGGTAAAGATTTATATCAGAACCGTAACTTGAAAGCCTTTATTGCCGATATCTTATTTAAGTATAAAGGGTTTGCTTTATCGGCTGAATACATTACACGCAATACCGACAATCCTATTACCATCAATGCCGCTAATACACAACGCATTGTATATGTTGGTAATGGTAAAATGATGCAGATGAGTTACATCTTCAAAAACGATATTGAATTAGCAGGTCGTTATGCGTTGATAACCCCTTATTCTTCCATTCAAACCAAAGAACTTCAAAAAGAAGAAATTGGACTTGGGGTGACGAAGTATTTACGGAAACATCGCGTGAAGTTGCAAGGGAATTTGTTCTATTACAACAATGTCAATATGTCGACCAGTACCTCCACGCAAAATTTTTGGAGTGGTACATTCCAAGTGGAGTTAGGCATTTAATAACTATTGAATTTCTGAATAAACCTGAATGGCTTGTCTGTTCAGGTTTTTTCGTTTTAACTTTAACCCCTGTGCGATAAATACGCACCCATATACCATGCAGAAAATTATTCAAGTAGAAATTCAAGCCGGTTTCGACGATGAAAACTTGGCAATTCGTTCGGCCATTCAACGACAATTGCATTGGACCAATGACGTTCGATTTACCTTTCGCATTGAAAAAAAATCCATCGATGCTCGAAAACGAATTCCAATTTTGGTATATCAGGTTTTGGTGGTACGCAATGAAACAATGCCTGAACGTGTTTCGGCTTTTCGTGCGCAAGCCGTGCATCAAGCACCCGAAATTGTAATTATTGGTGCAGGTCCAGCCGGTTTGTTTTGTGCGCTGCAAGCCATTACCTTAGGACTGAAGCCCGTTATTTTTGAACGCGGAAAAAAAGTGCGTGAACGCCGTCGCGATTTAGCAGCCTTGAATAAATACGGTCAATTAAACGAAGAAAGTAATTATTGTTTTGGCGAAGGCGGTGCCGGCACGTATAGCGACGGTAAATTATACACCCGTAGCACCAAACGGGGCGATGTGAATTTAGTGTTGGAATGGTTTCATTATTTCGGGGCGCCCGAATCGATTTTAGTGGAAGCACATCCACATATTGGCACCAATAAATTGCCCCATATTATTGAAGCCATTCGCGAAATGATTATTGATTGCGGCGGTGAAATTCACTTCGAACATAAATTAACCGACTTACAAATTAAGGACCAACAAATTCAACGCATTACACTCAATCATCAACTGCATCGGGATGTGAATTATGTGGTGTTGGCCACAGGACATTCAGCGCGTGATGTATATGAATTATTGCATCGGCATCATATTCATATTGAAAGTAAACCTTTTGCTTTAGGCGTTCGTATTGAACATCCGCAAGCCTTAATTGATACTTGGCAATATCATGCCGACTGTCGCCCATTAGGCTTACCTCCTGCCAGTTATAGTTTGGTAGAGCAAGTGGCCGAACGTGGTGTATTTTCATTTTGTATGTGTCCGGGGGGAATCATTGCACCCGCGGCAACGCAACAAGGACAATTGGTGGTGAATGGTTGGAGTCCAAGTAAACGCAATAACCCTTACGCCAACAGTGGCATGGTGGTGAGTGTCGATCACCGCGATTTTTCGGCCGAGGATCCCTTGAGTGGTTTACGTTTTCAACAAGCGGTTGAAGAAAAAGCGTTTCAAGCGGGCGGTGGAAAATTTGTGGCACCGGCGCAACGCATGGTGGATTTTGTGGAAGGAAAAGCTTCCACGAATTTACCCGATTGTTCTTATGGACCTGGTATTAACTCGGTTAAACTCGATACTGTATTGCCGCCGGTGGTGAGTCAATCGTTGAAACAAGCCTTTAAAGCATGGCAAATCAAACACAGTCGATTAGGAAAAAACACCGGCTATTATACCAACGAGGCGGTCTTGGTGGCCACCGAATCGCGCACCTCATCGCCGGTGCGTATTCCGCGCGATAAGGAAAGTTTGCAACACCCGCAAATCAGTAATTTGTATCCTTGTGCCGAAGGGGCGGGATATGCCGGTGGTATAGTGAGTGCTGCCATGGATGGTATGCGCATTGCCGATTGTGTGGCGGCGTTGCTTAAGCGGTGACACAGATAAGCCTAAAGTCTAAACGCTGATTTTTTGGGAACACGGATTTAAAATGGATTTATAGATTATACAGATTAAGCCTAAAGGCTTACGCTGATTTTTTTGGAACACGGATTAGAAATGTGATTCAATGATTACACAGATTAAGCCTATCGGCTTAGTAAGAATATTATTGTTTGGGGCTCGGCACGAGAAAAATAGCGTGAAGAAAATGACGATTTTTATCGTAGAAATAAAAACATAATTAAACCGATGAGTTAAGTTTATTGGTTGGGTTCTATCTATAGAAGTTGAAAAAAGCGATGAA
>JBPCSZ010000002.1:0-9577 GCA_051006655.1 Chitinophagaceae bacterium | reverse complement strand
GGATTATTGTAAATGAGTACCGTTTCTTCGTTTAAACGAAGCAACAAACGATCATCTAATTGAGTCTTTAATTCATGCCGCAATTGATCTTGCAATAACGTTATACGATTCAGTTGTTTATAAAGCACATCTTTTTCATCGAAGAAGGGTTGGTTCATATCGATTCCCACCCAATTGGCCATGGTGTTGGAGAGTTTATCTCCAAGGGTTTCGTTATTAGGATTTTGCTGGGTGATGATGCGGTCGGCTAGTCGGTTGAAATTACTAAGACAAAGCAGTAAACTATCTTTAATTTGTTGAGTAAGGGTATACGTTGCCGGTAAACGCGAAACGGCACTATGTAAATCGTTCACTTCTTGTTGGTCGGTGCGATCGAAAATGAGTTGACGGTTATTTTCAAAGAAGCGGTGTTCGAGAATATTCTTGGTTTCACAAACATACAATTCACTTTGCTGAATGAAATCGATTATGGTATTGGCTTCTTCGGCGTAATCGCGGGTACGCACTATAACCTGAGCATGATCGGGCGCGCAGTTGGCAAAGCCGGTGATGACGAAAATACCGATAATCAATAATCGAAACAACATAGTTTCAAAAGTACACTAAAATAGGAAATGGTGCATGAACCCTATATACAGAAACAGAAACAGAAACAGAAACAGTAAACAGGGGAGGCATTTCATTTTTATTTACATAACGCGTTGTGTTTGCGCGTTTGGTTTTAATTTGCACAAAATTTTACACTATATGGCTCAATCGTCTACTATCCAATTGCAAGTGGGCTTGGATGAAAATAAAGTTCCTGAAACCATTCATTGGCAAGCGGCCGAGGGGGGCGTTCATAAGCCTACAGAAGCCAAAGCCTTTATGTTGAGCATTTGGGATTTGAATGAGAGTGCTGCCTTGCGCATCGATTTATGGACAAAAAAAATGATGGTGGATGAAATGAACGATTTCTTTTTTCAAACGTTCATGACCATGGCCGATACCTATCAACGCGCTACCAATCAAGCGGAATTGGCCGATGAAATTCGTACGTTTTCGAAAGCGTTCAAAACAAAGATGGAAGAAAACATGAAAAAAAATCAACTTTAAAAATTATCGTATATGTCTCTTGAACAAGCCGTAATGGCGCAAATGAAAACCGCCATGTTAAGTAAGAACGAAGCCGCCTTGCGTGCGCTGCGCGCAATCAAATCGGCTATTTTATTGGCGAAAACCTCGGAAGGTAAAAAAGACGATTTGACTTCCGACGATGAAATGAAGTTGTTGCAAAAATTGGCCAAACAACGTAAAGATTCCTTGGAAATGTTTGAAGCACAAGCACGTGAAGATTTAGCTGTGAAGGAACGCGAAGAGCTTGCCATCATTGAAACCTTTTTACCCAAAGCCTTAACACCCAACGAATTGAAAGCCGCCTTGCAACAAATTATTGCCGAAGTAGGGGCTACCGGTCTAAGCGATTTAGGAAAAGTGATGGGCGTAGCATCGAAAGCCTTGGCGGGTAAGGCCGATGGCAAAGCGATTTCGGCGATGGTCAAAGAACTTTTAGCCTAAACCAACGATATGATACTCGATTTCGTTTTCGGCATTAGCCTACTGATCGCCTTGGTTCGGGGTTGGCAAAAAGGAATCTTGTGGACGGTACTGCAAGTGTTGGCGGTATTCGTTGCCTTGCCCTTAAGTTTGAAACTTACTCATTCTGTGAGTCAATTTGTAACGAACGATTTAGGCGTAGAAAGTCGATTCACGTTTTTACTGACCTTTGTTGCGTTGTTTATTTTGAGTATGTTATTGTTTCGTTTGGTGGTGAAATTGGTAGAAGGTAGTTTAGATGCCTTGATGATGGGTTGGGCTAATCGCCTGTTTGGCGCTGTATTGTATGGTTTTATGCTTACCTTGTTTTTCAGTACCCTCATTTGGTTGGGCAACGAAAGCGGGGTGGTGAAGCCCGATACCACTACTACGTCGAAATCGTATGCGTATATAGCCCCCATAGCCCCGGCAGTAATTGAATGGGGCTCGGAACATGCGCCGGTACTGGGCAATATTTATCAAGAAACACGCGACTTTTTGAAACAACTCAATGCTCGCATTGAAAACTTGCCGGTTTCGTAAAATTCCTTTGGTGTGAATCAAAAAAAGTTGTACTATTGCACCCGCAAGCCCAGATGGCGGAATTGGTAGACGCGCTAGACTCAAAATCTGGTTATCGCAAGGTAGTGCAGGTTCGATTCCTGTTCTGGGCACAAAAATGAGAGCGGGAGAGCAAAGCGAGAGCGATGCCTCCCGTTCTCATTTTTCCCTCGCTCCCGCTCTGTTTCCTGCTCTTTATTAAAACCTACTGATCATGTTTCCTTACGAAAAACTTGAAGTTTATCAGAAAGCTTATGAACTGAATCGACAAGTTTATAGAGCATTGAAAAACAATCAATCACTACCGGCTTACATTAAAAATCAACTCGGTAGAGCCAGTTTAAGTATTGTATTAAATATTGCTGAAGGAAGTGCGAAATTCGGTAATAAGGATAGACGTAGTTTTTATACAATCGCTCGTGGTTCTGTATTTGAATGTGCTGCATTAGTAAATTTTCTACGCGATGAAAATGAATTCAATGCTGAACTTGTTGCGCCTTGGTTGATGGATTATGAAATTTTATCGAAACGATTATTTGTAATGATTCAACATTTGAATGAACCTGTAAAATAATTTTTACCCCATCAATCATAGAAAAATAAGGACTCCCAGAAAAAAATTACCCCCCCCCAAAAAAAAAGTTGGAATTTAAATTTTCCCGTCTATACCTTTGCAAACAATCATCACGATTCAGTTCAACTGAAACCAACCGAGTGGAACACCACGGTGGTAAAACGATGAGGGCTTTCAGGCCAAAAAATGTTCCCCTACATTTCCCCGCCTGAAAGTCCAATTTTGAATCGTGATGGTTTAAACGAATTTGTTCATTTAAACCCCATATAATATGTCTTATTTTTTTACGTCTGAATCTGTTTCAGAAGGTCACCCCGATAAAGTGGCCGATCAAATTTCCGATGCCATTCTCGATGCCTACTTGGCCCTCGACCCGAATGCGAAAGTGGCTATTGAATGCCTCATCACCAGTCAACACCTTACCATTGCCGGTGAGGTAAGCAGCACTGTAACCGATGCCGTGGATGTGGTGCAAATTGCTCAACAAACCCTCGATCGTATTGGATACCATTCGCTCGACACAGGTTTCGATTGGCGCACCGCCACCATTCAAAATTTGGTGCACAAGCAAAGCCGAGAAATCAATGCGAGTGTTGCCGATGGTGGTGCCGGCGATCAAGGATTGATGTTTGGTTATGCCTGTAACGAAACCGAACACCTGATGCCCTTACCACTTACGCTGTCGCATCAATTGGTTCGCACTCTCGCTCAATGGCGCCACGAAGGCAAAGTAAATTGGCTTCGCCCCGATGCTAAATCGCAAGTAACGGTTGAGTATGAAAAGGGCGTGCCTAAACGGGTAGAACGTGTGGTGGTTTCTACCCAACATCACCCCGATATCAGTCAAGAAGAAATTCGCTCTTACCTCACTACTGAATTAATTCTGCCCTTGGTGCAACAGTATTTCCCCAACAATGTACCCGACATACTCATCAACCCATCGGGTAGTTTTGAGGTAGGTGGTCCGCATGGCGATACCGGACTCACCGGTCGGAAAATAATTGTAGATACTTATGGTGGTTCGTGTCCACACGGTGGCGGTGCCTTCAGTGGTAAAGACCCCAGCAAGGTGGATCGTTCGGCGGCCTATGCCGCGCGGTATGTAGCGAAACATGTGGTAGCCGCCGGCTTAGCCGATCGCTGTACGGTACAAATTTCCTATGCCATAGGTAAAGAAGAACCAACCTCCTTGATGATTGATTTGCACGGTACGGGTAAAATAAAAGAAGAACATTTGTTGTACCGCATCGGTCAATACTTCGATTTGCGTCCGAACGGTATCATCAATACCCTTCAGCTCAAACGCCCTATTTACGGACCTACCGCGGCCTACGGCCATTTCGGAAACGATACCTATCCATGGGAAGTTATCAATCCGGAATTGGCAGATGATTTAATTTATGCCGATGATTTAATCCATACCATGTAATTTATTTAACGCTCACAGCATCACGAAGCGTAGCAAAACGCGCCAACCTGTCGATGGCCGATAAGGTGGAAAAACGATGTGTCTGTTCACTACAGAAATCAAAGGCCTAGCTGTGTTTTCGTGGTGCTGTGTTTAAAAAAACAAAAGTCCAATATGAAAAACAGCTATTTACGTCCACTAGGCGTTTACGGGTTCGATGAAATAGAACCCCTCATTTTAGCCTCTTTAATTTCTGAAGAACCTATTTTGTTAATCGGATTGTCGGGTACCGGCAAAACCTATTTACTCAATAGTATCAGCGAGGCCCTTCAATTGAATCATAAACATTACAATGCGAGTTTAATCTCGTTCGACGATTTAATAGGGTTCCCTTGTCCAAACGAAGCCCAAAGCGAAGTACGATTTTTACCTACACCCGCCACCATCTGGGATGCCGAATCGGTCTTGGTTGATGAACTGAGTCGTTGCAAGCCTGAAATTCAAAACAAGTTCTTCTCTATCGTTCATGAACGAAAAATTCAAGGCATTGCCTTATCGAATTTACGTTTTCGTTGGGCGGCCATGAATCCGCTTTCTTCCATCAACGGCGCCAATGATGAATCGTACACAGGTAGTCAAGCCTTAGACTCGGCGTTGGCCGACCGATTTGCTTTTATAATTGATGTGCCCGATTGGACGGCATTAAGCGAATCCGATCAAGAAGCGGTGGTATGGCCTGCGGGCGAAGGGGTATTGTCGGACGATGGTGGGAAACTCAAATCGTTTATTGCCAAAGGGCGTGAACTTTTTTTACGGTATATTCATCAGCCCGATGAAACGGTAATTGTTTACAGCCGTTTAGTGACTTCATTTTTGCATCAAGCCGGTATTCGCATTTCACCACGTCGAGCTCGTTTATTAGCGCGTAGCTTAGTAGCCATCCAAATTGTATACGATCTGCTGGAAATTGAAATCACCGACAAAATACGGAATGAGCTATATAAATTGGTTTTGTTTAGAAGCATTCCACAACGGGCCTATTCCGAAACCTTGTCGGAACATCATATTGAAGCGGCTCACGCGGAAGCGATTCGGATTGTCAACAAAAAAAATCCAAATGATGCTTGGTTGTCTTCTTTTTTGTTGGATCATAGTTTAGTGAGTAAAGCAAGAAAATTCTTGTTGGGTAAAGCCAGTCGAGATGTTAAAAGTTTAGCTTTAATTCAATTCTTTCAAAAAGAAACCGCCGAACGAAAAATAATTTTTGCCTTCGTCCTGTTTCCGCTTATTATGGAATACGATTTAGTGCAAGAAGATGCCTTGCATGCTATTGGCACAATTGCCCGCGAAATGATGGTAGTAGACGGAACCTTAGATTGGTATCAACGTATCAATAATCCGAATCAGAATCATCCGGCATGGACGAAGTGCCAACAATTCATTGATCAATTACGCGATGATTTACCCCGCCAACAACGAGCCAAACAATTGTTCTTGTACCTCATCAAAGAAAATTGTCCATTGCACGATCCCTTTGACCATGAACGGGAATTGAATGAACTTTTTACTGCGGTGTTATCGATTGCTGAAACGGTATATCAGGTGAAAGGGCAATCCATGGAAAATATTCCACGCGTCCTTTCTGCTCTTACTCCTTCGCAAGAAGCGGAAATTTCAAAATACAATATTGTTTTTCAACCCTTCATTCGAGAGGGGGTGCAACGAGGAGAAACGATAGAGGAGGTTTACAACCGCTTGAAGGATTTTGAAAGCTTTATGTAAATTATTCACTATGCACAACGAACAAATTGTAAGAAATACAGCTGTAGCATCGAATCAATTTAATAATTCCGGTGGGCCCCGTTCGCGAAAAAACTCGCAAAAAGTATATTCCGATTTTTTATCCGATTCGCAAGTCGGAACTACTCAAGGGGTTTATTATTTGGATATTCCAAGCCATGTGAATGATATCGAATGCTGGTTAGAAAATTTGGCAAAACAACTAGGTTATTCAAACTTAGCCAAAGCAATTGAGTTGATGGAATTACCCAACGAAAAGCACTTGGTATTTTCGGATACCACATTAATGAAAACATCCTTAACGCCGTTCGAAACCCTTCGCTCTGCCTTGATATTGGCCAAATGCAACAGCCTTTTTTACAATCCAAGTTTACCTCCCATACTTACTAAGTCTCGCTTAAATAGAACCCTTCGTTTAGTTACTTGTAATCAACATTCATTTTATGGTTTGGACCAATAATCAACTTTTGCATATTGTACACGATTTAGCCGGTGAGGATGCTATGGCATGTCGTGCTTTATTTGAAATCACGCAAATAGAATTCACCGAAAAGGTGCAAACTATGGCGGTTAGTTTAAAAAATAAACCAACACTGTTTATCAATCCACGTTTTTGTAATCATCACCTTGAAACAGAAAATGATGTAAAAGCAGTATTGCTCCACGAGTTTTTACATGTGATTCTCGGGCACACCGCTAGGTATAAATTAAACACCCCTTTGTTGAATATTGCTACCGATGCCATCATCAATGCTATTATTCATCGCCATTACGGAAATACATACTCCAATTTTTTTAATCGATTTTACAGGGAACCCAATATTGGACAATTACTACGACCCGATTATGAATCGTTCGATGAGCAAGTGTTTTTAAACAACATCATGGAAGAAGAACAATTTTATGATTTACACTATGGTATTTATTCCGGTAAAATATGCGCCGACGATTTACACGATTTATTAAAGTACCTCACTGAACATCTCAACAATAAAGCGGTTTACAATATTACTCTATTGGGAAATCATAATGGCGAGGAAGAAATTTCGGACGAAAACAAGGAACTGCTATCACGCATTTTGCAACGAATGAATGGCAATGGTATTTGGCGCGAACCTCAAGATGCAATGAATACCCTCACCGAGGCGCATGCCGAACAGGTACAGCGCGATGTTTTAAATAGGTGGCGTGCCGCAGCACGACCGGTTATTAAAAAATGCTTGATTGCCGAGTGTTTCCTGAGTATAGACGATTATGAGTATGCAATTCCCTTGCCGGTTCTCCGTTCAGGCGATACCAGGGCTTGGGTTAAATTTAACTATTTCTCCATTATTCCTATTTCACTCTATCCTAAACCGGTTCATCGTCCACAACAAAAGGCTACGGTATTTCTTGATGTAAGCGGTTCAATGAACGAGGAAATCAATGCACTCATTACCTTGTTGTATCAATTAAAAGACTACATCAAATTCCCTTTGTATGTGTTTTCCGATGCGGTTTATCCGGCGGTATTTCAACATCATAAAATTAAATACGATTCAACCGGCGGCACTAGTATTGAATGTGTTTTTAATTTCATTCGCGAACACAACATTAAAAAAAGTATGATTGTAACCGACGGATACGTAGAGTCCATAACATCGGTGATGCTCACCGATATCGATGTGAACAATCATCATGTGCTTTTAAGTCAAGAAGGTTCATCCAAAAAACTTGAACCTTGGCAATTCCCCATACATAAACTTCCTAAATTAAATGTACATGCAACGAATGGCTGAAGCCGTGTTGAACGGACACCCCGATAAATTCTCCGATTTAATTGCCGATGCCTTGGTAAAAGCCTATTGCGCTAAAGAACCCGATGCGTATGTTCAAATAGAAGTGGCTATATGGTCGGATCTTATTTTTTTAACCGGCTTTGCCGCCACGCGTCAACCAATCAGTATTCCTGTTCGCGATATTATTGTTGAGCTTGGCCAAACCATTGGGTATTCCACGTATAATCACATCGATGCTTCGCGTTACATCATTCACAATCATATTTGTCAGGTACGCGAAAACCCCACGCAGTGGACTGATTATGTGAACGATCAATCGATTGTTATGGGCTATGCTTGCGGCGATGCACTAACCCATTTTTTGCCCACCGAACAATTTTTGGTTTGGTACTTTCGAGAGGCGATATTGAAAAGTATTCATCACGAATTATTGCATGGGCAAGGACCCGATGGAAAGTTATTAGTGAATTTAACGGCCTCCCCAACGGGCTGGTATATCAATCAATTGTTGGTTACGCTGCAACATAATAAACAAACCTCGTTGTTTGATGTGTGCGATTATGTAATGCAAACACTTCGCGAAGCCTATGAAACGTTGCAAAATAAAGATCCTCGTTGGTTAACACCGTGGTATCAAATTCCTTTTTTATTCAATCCAAATGGTCCCTTTATTCAGGGTGGGAGCGATAGCGACAATGGACAAACCGGTCGAAAATTGGTGATGGATTTTTATGGCCCGCATACACCCATTGGGGGCGGGGCTTTTTATGGTAAAGATCTACATCATATCGATCGACTCGGTGCTATTCAAGCGCGACATTTTGCGGTCAATCAAGTGGCGAGCGGCGCTGAATCGGCGCTGGTGCAAGTTTCGTATGCGCCGGGTATCGATACACCCCTGTCGGTTGTATTGCAGTCCAACCAACCCGCCTACACCTCACTCAACAATTATTTTAACGCCTCCACCATGCGTCGCCAAAGAAAAACCGAACATTTAGATTATAGTTTATTTAAACTCGGCACCTTTTACAATGAGGAATTGTCTTTTAATAATCCATCGTCGGTATAATTTTTTTGAAGCGCATCTGCATCGCTTTATTCATCACCCGTCGTGCTTTTCGCGGCTACGAGGTAGCCTGCTTCAATCACGGCTATTTTTCATCGTCCGTTTCTTCCCTCAGCTTGTTTATTTTATATCATCAATCAATAAACCATGAAAAAAAAACAATTAAGCGCCACAATCAATACGATTGTTGACAAAAAACCATTTACACTTTCTGAAAAAGATAAAGAGTATCTTAAATTATTACGAAATCTACCCTACGATACAAGTCGCATTGGTCAAGGATTTTCGATGCCTATTTCATTGTATAAGAAAAAAAATAACGACGATACTATTAAGAAATAATTGTGTTCTAGGAAGCGTATTCGCTTCGTAGTGTAATGTTATTGCTTTTAGCAATTCTCAATGCGCTAATCCCTTTATGTCCTTTATGTCCTTTTGGTCTTTTTAACTAACAAAAGAAAAAAAGCTCAGCAAAGAATCAAACGATGAGATATAGCCTTGATGGGAGCGGAAAGCTGTGGCGGGGTGTGCGCCGAACGAAGTGAGGCGCAACACACTGCCGCACTTGCAGCGTACAGCAAGACGGGTGTTGAATAAGGCGATGCCGATGCGCTTCTATAAAAATCAATTAAAAACGCGGACAACCATAGGTCTTCCGCAAAGGTTCCGAGTGACTATAACCACCTTGTAAAATCAGCGAAATTTCAAAAGCGCCAAAGCCTTGATTGCCTTTGCTTAAGGTAGAAATAGTATGGTCGTAGCTAAACATAATGCGACTGCTACGATAATCGTATCCGGCAGCAAAAATGATAGCA
>JBPCSZ010000001.1:0-3223 GCA_051006655.1 Chitinophagaceae bacterium | reverse complement strand
TGAAACTGTTTCCTGTTTTATGTTTGTGTATCTGTTTGCAGTTCGCTGAAACTGTTCCCTGTTTTTATTTCTACAATAAAAATCGTCATTTTCTTCACGCTATTTTTCTCAGGCCGAGCCGAGATTGATGATGGTGTACTACCTGTTCCCTGTTCGCTGAACCTGTTTCCTGATGCTGAAGGGCTGCCGGATATGCAGGGTTTAGTGCCCGTGGCGAAGCCAACGGGTACCGAAGCGAAGCGGAGCCCGAAGTAGCCGGAACGTAGATGAAGAGGGTAGAAAGATGACAGCCCCAAAGAAGAACTTACTCTTCAATTACGAATTGTACACTGTTACTTTTAGTGCCGTCGTTGTTGGTGGCGAAGATGTAATAAACACCGCTGTGTGGTTTTTCGCCAAGGTAAGTTTTGCCATTCCAAACGGCGCGCCCGCCGGTGGCGATACAACGGTATACCAAACGACCGGCCACATCGGTGATGCGTACATCGGCATTTTCGGTGAGACCTTCAATGGCAATTTGTCCGTTGTAATTAGGGCTCACCGGGTTTGGAAATACCCGAATATTATTTTGTGTTTTCGCTCCTTCGGTGGCTTCGGCGCGGTACGACATTAAGCCGGCATTGGTGGCTATAAACACATCGCCGGTGGTGGGGTGTACCACAATTTTATTGATTTCGTTGGAGGGCAGTGGACTATTTTCGGTATTGAAGCGATGTATAATTTTTTCGCCGTCGTCGCTGATGAGCCATACGCCGTTATTGGTGCCTATCCACTTGTTGTTGGCCCCATCCACGGCAATGGTTTTTACCATTTCGCGTTGGAATAATAGTCCGGCATTTAAATCGTACTGCACAATTTTGAGTTCGGCATCGCAACCGCCGCTGGAAAAAATACTTTCGGGACAATGAAATATAGCAATGCCATCGCCGGTGCCTACCCAAATTTTCCCGTTTTTATCTTTGGCAATGCTATACACATCGTTGCTGGGTAAATTGCCATAACCGGCTCCGGTAGTGAGTTTGCGTACTTTATCGTCGTTGGGGTTATCAATGGAATTATTATCGTTGAATACAAAAACGCCAATGCCGCGTGGGGCGAGTACCCATTTTTGACCGGCATCATCAATTTCAATTTGGCTGGCACTGCGTTCGCCACCGGAATACGGGAAGCCGAATTTTTGCCAAGAACCATCGGCTTTTTTCACTACCAATTGTTCGGTGGCGTTGTAATTGCTCATCCACAAATTGTTTTGGCGGTCGAATTTTAAATTCACCAAACGGTAGGCATTCGGGTCGCCAATGGTGGCTTGAACATAACCATTGTTTTTATAAACGGTACACGTTTTATCGGGTTGAATTTCGAGGAGTCCACTGCGAAACGAAGCCGCATAAAGGTTCCCATTGCGTGGGTCCACCGCAATGTCGGTGATATCCGTTAAGGTATCCATGGCCGGGATGTTGGCAAAACGGTTGTACCAGGTCCAAGTGCCATTATTGTATTCCGAAAAACCACCGGTATTGAAGGTGTAAATCCAACTGCGTTCGCCCCCGGCGGCCACGTATAATTTATTGTTGTAAATGGACAGGTTATAGCAACTGTTATCGTACACGGCATTAGGTCGGAAAATTCCGGATTGACCACCTTGCACCCGCGTCATGCCTTGCCAATAATCGGCTACCCAATAATCGTTGCCTACTTCTACTACGTCGTAGGGATTCACGGTGGTATTGGAATCGAGCACCACACCATCGGGGGCAATCACTTTAACGGCACGCCCTAAATCGTTGCCTTCGCAAACATAAAACCGGGTTTGTCCGGTACGAATGCGGCGGATGGAACGGTTACTGGCATAAACGGCGTTGAGGTTTCCGTTGGCATACCGATATACCATATTGGAAGTGGCCACATAGAGGGCGTTATTGAGCGTGAAGGCGTGTTCGGCATTGAGGGTATTGTTGCCAAGCATGGGTTGCCAGCGCGACATATCTTGCAGGATGGGGTCATTAATCCAGGCCCTGTAAATGCCATTATTGGTAGCGGCCATTAAACTATCGCCCAATAAAGCCAAGCCTTTCACCGATAATACGGTGCCGGCTTTTTCGAGGGTATAGGTTTCTTTGATTTCGCGTTTAGCGGGATTAATCACCACAATACCAAAATCGGTGGCCAAGTACATGAGTCCTTGGTGAAACAATACCTGATTGATTTTCTTACTGCCGGTGCTGTTCCTATTTTTAATATCGGGCATATTGACGCTTCGGTTATTTTGCCACAGGTCGATATTGCTGTTTTCGTAAACCACCAAGAGGTAGTTGGAAACCGGATCGTAACGGAGGAGGGTAATATTGATATCGCTGAGTCCGTTGACTTTCGTGTATTGCGTAAAAACGTCATCGGCGGCTTGGTAGCGGAGTAATTGCCGGCTACCGGTCCATATTTCGCCTTGTACATTTTCGATGGTTTGCATACTGCTTACCGCGAAGTGGCTTTGCCATTGTCCAATGGGCACTTGTTGCGAATACGTGGGCGTGCATGCGAAGGAAATCAATAAAATCAGGAAGAATCTACCCATAGCCGTGTCAATCGAACGTTTAAAAGTAAAGAATATTGCCGAGAGTGGGCGCCTGCCGTTATCTTTGTTCCCCTATGTGGCATCGTTTAGCCGAATTTATGTTGAAGAACCGCTTGACGGTTTTATTGATTCTTTTATTGAGCACCGGGGTGATGGGGTATTTTGCCTCCACGGTTCAAATGAGTTACGAAATGGCGAGTGCCATTCCGGAAAACAATCCCAAATACAAAGAGTATGCCGAATTTAAAACGATGTTTGGGGAAGACGGCACCATGTTGGTGATTGGCTTCAACCAAAAGCATGCCTTCAGCGATTCTTTTTTTACGGCATGGCAGGCTTGGCAAACCGAATTGAAAACCATTCAAGGGGTTGAATCCATTTTGGGTGCGCCTACAGCGGTGCATTTGGTGAAACAAAAATCGACTGATTCAAGCGGACAAGAACGTTTGGTACCGGTGCCGGTGTTTGATAATAATATTCCGCTCGATTCGGCTAAAAACACCTTTTTCAATTTGCCGTTTTACCGTGGCTTGTTGTATAATCCCGAAACCAATGCCTACCTCACGGCGGTGTATTTGAATAAAACCATGTTGTTTTCGAAACAACGCGTGGCCTTGGTGAAAAATATTGTGGCGGTGACCGAAAAGTTTG